>NZ_SJUS01000027.1:0-43845 GCF_004337085.1 Exiguobacterium sp. SH5S13
TCATTCCGTCGACTTCCCCCCGAAGGGTTCCGTCGATTTCCTGCGCTCGACTTGCATGTATTAGGCACGCCGCCAGCGTTCGTCCTGAGCCAGGATCAAACTCTCCAAAGAATTTGATATAGCTCTTAAAAATGACGAAGCTTGCGCTTCAATCAAAACTTGTAAAACTTTTTTGCCTCATCGTTCAGTTTTCAAAGTTCGTCTGTCGCTCTTAACGACTCTTACAATATTACAAGTCATCGACACAGTTGTCAACCACTTTTTTAATTCTTTTCCGCTGCCATCAGCGGCAACGTTTATTACTTTAACCCATCCTCAAATAGAATGCAATAGTTTCGGTAAAAGTTTTTCTGAAAAAGTTTCCTGCCACGTTATAGCTTGGCTGTAGAAACCAAAAACCTCTCACCGCAATGGTGAGAGGTCGTAACTTGTTACTGTTGGTGACGCATTGTCGGGAAGAGCAATACGTCGCGAATCGATGGTGCGTCTGTGAGCAACATGACAAGACGGTCAATCCCGATTCCGAGACCACCTGTTGGCGGCATCCCGTACTCGAGCGCTTCTAGGAAGTCGTTATCAAGTTCATGGGCCTCATCGTTCCCAGCTTCTTTTTCAAGTAGTTGGGCTTCGAAGCGCTCACGTTGATCGATTGGATCGTTCAACTCTGTGAACGCGTTCGCGTGTTCACGACGAACGATGAACAGCTCGAAGCGATCTGTGAAGCGCGGGTCTTGATCGTTCTTCTTCGCAAGCGGCGACACTTCGACCGGATGTCCCGTGACGAACGTAGGTTGAAGCAACGTCTCTTCGATTTTTTGTTCGAAGAACTCGTTGACGATATGACCGAACGTCATATGGTCTTGGACTTCTACTCCGTGCTCTTTCGCAAGTTCACGTGCCTGTTCATCAGACATCTGCTGCCAGAAGTCGACACCCATCTCTTCTTTAACCAAGTCGACCATATGGGCCCGCTTCCAACCGACACCAAGATGGATCGTATCTTCTCCATACTTCACGTCTGTCGTACCGAGTACTTCTTTAGCAACGTGCGCAACGAGTTCTTCTGTCAAATCCATGATGTCGTTGTAATCAGCGTACGCTTCATAGAGCTCGATCATTGTGAACTCTGGGTTGTGTCGTGTCGAGATACCTTCGTTACGGAAGACACGGCCAATCTCATAAACACGCTCAAGGCCACCGACGATGAGGCGCTTCAAGTGAAGCTCGATCGCGATGCGCATATAAAGTTCCATATCGAGGGCGTTATGGTGCGTCAAGAACGGACGGGCAGCTGCTCCGCCTGCAATCGTATGGAGCATCGGTGTCTCAACTTCTAAGTAACCGCGATGGTTCAAGAAGTTACGGATCTCTGAAATGATTCGGCTACGCAAAATGAATGTTTGGCGCGAATCATTGTTCGTGATCAAATCGAGATAACGTTGACGATAACGTTGTTCGACATCTTTTAAGCCATGATATTTGTCTGGAAGCGGACGGAGCGCTTTCGTCAAAAGTTCAAACGTCTCGACGTGAATCGATAACTCGCCGACATTCGTTTTGAACAGCTTACCTTTCACGCCGACAATATCACCGAGGTCAGACGATTTGAACAAATCAAACGCCTCATCCCCTACGTCATTTTTACGGACGTAAATTTGAACCTGTCCCGTGACGTCTTGGATGTGGGCGAAGAAGACCTTCCCTTTTCCACGTTTCGTCATAATCCGTCCTGCGAGCGTGACTTCTACGTCTTGCTCAGCGAGCGCCTCTTTCTCAATCGCTTCATATTGCTCATGTAATTCACCAGCATGGGCTGAGCGTTCGAACCGATGTCCGAACGGGTCGAGACCTTGCGCGCGCATCTCAGTCATCTTTTCAAATCGAACCTGCATTTGGTCGTTCATTTCCAACTCGTGACTCACTACTCCATTCACTCCTCTATACATATTGGGTTTGTTCCTAACAAAAAGCTGTCGACCTCACGGCCAACAGCACAGCCTAAGCTGTTCGCTCTTTGCGTATCACTTTTTCGCCAAACAAGCTTACCATAAATCACTTTTTTACACTAGTTCACACTTCTTGTGGCGCGTTCTCGATCTGTCCGACGAAATCGTAGAGCACACTCCCGACGGCATCCCGTGATTCCAACTCAAAGACTTGCTTACGGACCGGCCCGTTCCCTTTGAGACCTTTCAAGTACCAGGCCACGTGTTGACGCATTTCACGAACCGCCGCCACCTCACCTTTCAAGTCGATCAAACGATCGAGATGCAGCATGCAAATGTCAATTTTCTCGCGTGCCTTCGGCTCGACCGGAAGTTCACCCGTCTCGAGGTACTGCACCGTCTGATAGAGCATCCATGGATTTCCGAGGGCAGCCCGCCCGATCATGACCGCATCGACACCGTAATGGTCGAGGGCATGCTTCGCTTGTTGCGGCGTCGTAATATCACCGTTCCCGATAATCGGGATGCCGGCAATTTTCTTCGCCTCACCAATAAGCTCCCAGTTGGCTGTTCCTTCATACAATTGGGACCGCGTCCGTCCGTGAATCGCGATCGCCGCCGCGCCACCGGATTCGGCCGCTCTGACGTTATCTAGGAGGTAGATGTGCTGACTGTCCCAGCCGGTGCGCATCTTGACGGTCACCGGTTTGTCCACCGCCTTCGATACAGCGTTCACCATCTCATAAACCTTATCCGGATCGAGGAGCCACTTGGCACCCGCTTCACATTTCGTGACTTTCGGGACCGGACATCCCATGTTGATGTCGATGATATCGGCGTTCGTATTTTGATCCACGTATTGCGCCGCTTTCACGAGCGTGTCTTTCGAACCGCCAAAAATTTGCAGGCTGAGCGGCTTTTCGCGCTCATCGACGTATAACATGCGTAGCGTTCTCGCGTTTTCAAATAAAATCCCTTTGTCGCTGACCATCTCCGCACAAACGAGTCCGGCACCGAATTCCTTCGCAATCAAACGAAATGCCGGGTTCGTCACTCCGGCCATCGGGGCGAGGACCGCCCGATTTTTTATATCAACGTTACCAATTTTGAACCCTGACATTGCTTCACTTCCTTCAATAGCGTTAAACAGAACCGACTAATGACGTTAACGACTGTAGACGTACGACGTCGCGCCGCTCCGATTCCGGCAAGGCGTCGCATAATTGTCGAACCGTCTTCCCATTAACCTCGAGCGTCGGAGCAATCTCCGCGAGCGGGGCAAGGACAAAAGCACGTTCATGCATTCGCGGATGCGGAACAGTTAAGTGCTTCGATTGTATATATTCGCCGTTATAGAGCAAGATGTCAAGGTCGATCGTACGCGGCCCGTTCTTAAACAGACGCTCTCTCCCAAGACCACGTTCAACCTGTTGGAGACGAACGAGCGCATCGTCCGCCCCTAGCGATGTCTCGACTTCGACGACCATGTTATAAAACGATGGTTGATCTTTATAGCCGACCGGTGCCGTCTCGTATACATTCGATTGCTTCGTCACATGAAGACCGGCCGCCTCCATCTCTTGAAGGGCACCGAACAAATAACGCTCCCGTTCACCGATATTCGAACCAAGCGCCACATACATCATCCGTTACGCCTCCGCGTCATCTCGATCGCGACCGAATCGTAATGGCCCGGAATCGGTGGATCCGGTTTGATGACCTTGACCGTCACACTTTGAATCTTGTCACTGTGGGCGAGCACGGCCGTCGTGATCCGTTCACCGAGTGCTTCGAGTAAGTTGACCGCCTCGCCTGTGACGATGTCTTCTGTCAGTTGATAGAGTCCGGCATAGCTGACGCCGTCTTCCAAATTATCGGACTGGCCGGCAGGGGCCAGGTCTAACTCACACATCAAATCAATATTAAATCGCTGACCGAGCCGGTTCTCTTCTTCAAATACACCGTGGTAACCGTAAAAACGCATCCCGTTCACAAACATCTTATCCAACTTGTCCGCCTCCTAACATCGCATCCATCATCCGTGACGCTCGTTTGTTCTCTAACACATCGTGCACCCGTACCCAGGCGCACCCCTTCACAATCCCGAGACATGTCGTCGCGACCGTCCCTTCGACCCGCTCCTCGGTCGGTAAATCAAGTGTCTGGCCGATGAACGATTTTCGCGATGTCCCGAGCAGAACGGGGAACCCGAGATTCGTGATGACGTCGAGCCGATTCATGAGCTCTAAGTTTTGGTTGTAGTCTTTGGCGAAGCCGATGCCGGGGTCTAACCAAATCTGGTCATCACAAACACCGGCGGCACGGGCGATCGCGATTGATTCTTGTATGTCGCCGACGACTTCTTCGATGAAGTGTCCATAGTTTCGGTTGTCTCGATTATGCATCAAAATGATCGGGACGTTAAACTCTTTGGCCACTTCTCCCATCGATTGATCGTCCCACTTCGACCCCCACACATCATTGATGATGTCAGCGCCCGCTTCAAGTGCCGCTCGCGCAACGATAGGTTTGTACGTATCGATCGAGATCAGGACGTCAAGCTCCTCTTTCAAGCGGCGAATGACCGGGACAACGCGGTCGATCTCTTGATCCGCCGTGACGAACTGTGCGCCCGGCCTTGTCGACTCGCCTCCGACGTCGATCGCATCGGCCCCGTCCTGAACGAGCCGTTTAGCGTGTTCGAGCGCTTGCTCGACTGCGTTATAACGCCCACCGTCTGAAAACGAATCTGGCGTCACGTTTAAAATGCCCATAATTTTTGTCATGCTGTTCCCTCGCTTTCAATTGCTCGTCGTAACTCGGACCAACACGCTGTAAATCGAGCACCCTGCTTGCCCGGATACGTCCGGCCGGCATAAGCGGTGACCGGTGCGATTTGTTGCACCGAGTTCGTGAGCCAAATTTCGGATGCATGCTCGAGTTCTTTAAACGTCACGTCACGTTCGAGCACGTCAAACGTCTCCATCAGCCAGTGCCGGGTCACGCCCGCAAGCGCCCCGGTCGCGAGCGGCGTCGTCCATAGCCGCCCATCCTGTTCCACCCAAAAGATGTTTGAGACGAGTCCCTCGACGACACGTCCCGCCTCGTCCGCGAACAAACCTTCCGCTTCCCGGTCGACCAAGGCACGTTTTCCAAGGATGTTGTTCATATAGTGATGTGACTTCAAACGGAACGCCGCTTCCGGTCGACTTCTCGGAAACGGGAGTGCCTCAAGCCGTTTCTCGGTCGGTTCGAACGTTTCCGGTAACGGTTTGACGAGCAGCGTCACGTTCGGCCGTGAGTAACGCCCGTCGTGCAGACCGAGCGGAGCGACACCGGCGGAGACGTTCAGTCGGATATATACGTTCGGCGCCTCGTTTTGACGCACGACGTCTTGAATCGCCTGCACGATCTCCTGCTTCGTATAAGGTAGATCGATCCAAAGAGCGTCCATGCTTTTCTCAAGCCTGTCCCAATGGAGGTCGAACAAGAACGGGACCCCGTCAAACGTCCGGAACGTCTCGAACAACCCCATCCCGTACAAAAAACCGTGGTCGTGAACCGGCACCGTCACTTCTGAACTGCCGCGCAGTTCGCCGTTATGCCAAAGCCACATGACGATACGCCTCGATAAAGTTTTTAATCATGTCTTTCCCATGTTCCGTCAAGATGGCTTCAGGATGGAATTGGACGCCCTCGATCGGCAACTCTTTATGGCGTAGCGCCATGATCTCTCCCGTGCTCGTCTCAGCCGTCACTTCTAAGCAGGACGGCAATGAAGTGCGCTCGACGGCGAGCGAATGATAACGCGTCACGATCGTCTGCTGTGGGATGTCTTTAAATAACGTCTTGCCGTCATGTTCGATCGGTGACGTCTTCCCGTGCATGAGGCGGTCCGCATGGACGACTTTCCCGCCGAACGCCTGACCGATCGCTTGATGACCGAGACACACCCCTAAAATCGGGATCTTCCCAGCAAACGTCCGAATCGTGTCGACGCTGATCCCCGCTTCGTTCGGCGTCCGCGGACCTGGCGAGATGACGAGATAACTCGGACCCATCTGTTTAATCTCTTCGATCGTAATGTCGTCATTACGACGCACGATCAAGTCCTCTCCAAGCTCACCAAAGTATTGAACCAAGTTGTACGTGAATGAGTCGTAGTTATCGATGAGTAAAATCATACCGTCGCCTCCGTCATTTCTTTCGCGGCCCATAGCGCCTTCGCTTTCGACAACGATTCTTCATATTCAGCGACCGGGTCGGAGTCGATGACGATCCCTGCCCCGGCCTGGACGTGGGCCATCCCGTCTTTGACGACCATCGTCCGGATCGTGATGTTAAAGACGAGGTCGTCGTCCCAACTGATCCAGCCAAACGAACCCGTGTAAATCCCACGTCGAACCGGTTCAAGTTCCTCGATGATTTCCATCGTCCGAATTTTCGGGGCACCGGTAATCGTTCCGCCCGGGAACATCGCCCCGAGCGCCTCTGACCCGGACACACCGTCTCGCATCGTGCCGCGCACGTTCGAAACGATGTGCTGGACGTGTGAGTACTTCTCGATGACCATCAATTCGTCGACGTGCACCGTCCCATAAGCCGCCACTTTCCCGAGGTCGTTCCGCTCCAAATCAACGAGCATGACGTGCTCGGCCCGCTCTTTCTCGTTGTCGAGCAACGTCCGCGCTAGTTCCATATCTTCTGCCTCGTCCCGTCCGCGCGGCCGTGTCCCGGCGATTGGGCGTGTCGAGATCGACGTCCCGTGTTTCTCAATCAACAGTTCTGGCGAGGCCGACACCATCGTCAAAAAATCATCGACGAAGTACCCCATATACGGTGAGGGATTCATTTGGCGCAATGTGTCATAGACGTGGCGTGGGTCCCCGAGCAGCGCTTCCGATTGGCGGACGCTCAGATTCACTTGGAACACGTCGCCTTCGACGATGTAGTCTTGAATTTTCTGCACAGCTTCGACGAATTCACCTTGCGATAGAGAACGCGCTCGCTCGAGTGGCGCTTGCGCGACCGGTCCGAACGTGTAATGCGTCTCCGTCTGCCATATGGCAGCCCAGCGCTCGAGCTTCGCTTCTACTTCTTCATCGGCGGTGACCAGCAAATAGAGGAGCGACGTCGCTTCGTCGAATACCGCCACTTCATCAAACAACAAGAACGAGACGTCGGGCGTCCCTAAATCATCTTCGGCTTGACGCGGCAAGCGTTCGAGTGTCCGGGCGACATCGTAACTGACATAACCGATCATCCCGCCGAAGAATGGCGGTGCTCCTTCTGGTCTTGCGGCAACGTAACGGGCCCGCACTTGCTCGACGATGTCGAGCGGTTGGCCATAAAACGTCTCGGTCTTATCTGAAATGACGAGCGTTCCAGTCCCATCTTTCACGTGAAGCGCACCGAACGGCTCGATTCCGGCCATCGTGTAACGTCCAGCCCTCCCGCTCTCGAGCCACGCATAGCGCTCGCCCGCTTCCGTCAACGTCATATACGTCTCATACATTCTCTCTTTTGTCGTTCGCATCGTTTTGAACGCTGTCGTTCTCACGTCAAATCCCCCCGTTCCACTCATTCATGCCTCTAATTGTACACAAGAAAAGGCAGTTACCGAAAGAAGATGTCTTCTGGTAACTGCCGTTTGTTATGCGCGAACGCTATCTGATTCTTCGTCGAACTGATAGAGCGGCGTGCTAAGGTAGCGTTCTCCGTTTGACGGGATGATCGCGAGCACGTTTTTGCCTTTCCCAAGGCGCTTCGCCGTATCGACCGCGGCCGCGATGGCTGCACCTGACGAGATGCCACCGAGCACACCGTTCGTCCGAGCCGCGAGACGCGCGTACTCGAACGCCTGCTCTGTCGTGATTTGAAGGACACCTTCGTAAATCTCAGTGTCTAAAATCGACGGGATAAACCCGGCCCCGATGCCTTGAATTTTATGAGGTCCTGGCTTCCCGCCAGATAGGACTGGAGAGTCGACCGGTTCGACCGCTAAAATTTGCACGTCCGGATAGTGGGCTTTCAATACTTTACCCGCTCCTGTGATCGTTCCGCCTGTACCGACACCAGCGATGAACGCATCGACTTGAAGACCTGACGCGTCGAACGCATCGACGATCTCAGGGCCGGTCGTCATTTCATGGACATTCGGGTTGGCCGCATTATTGAATTGTTGCGGGAGGAAGTAGCCGTTTTTCTCAGCTTCTTCTGTCGCCCGGCGAATCGCTCCGCCCATCCCCTCAGGACCAGGCGTCAAAATCAGCTCGGCACCGTATCCACGAAGCAGATTGCGACGTTCCATACTCATCGTTTCCGGCATGACGAGAATTGCCTTATAGCCTTTAGCGGCACTGACCATTGCGAGTCCGATGCCCGTGTTCCCACTCGTCGGCTCGATGATTGTGTCACCCGGCTTTAAGACGCCTTCTTCCTCAGCGGCCTCGATCATCGCTAAGGCGATCCGGTCTTTTACACTCGAACCAGGGTTCATATATTCCAACTTCATGTAAACCGTCGCGTCATCCGGTCCAGTCAGCCCGTTCAACTTCACGACCGGAGTCTTTCCAATTAAGTCTGTCACTGAATCTACGATACGCATTTCATTTCCTCCTTCATAATTCCGACTATTCCGATATTGTAATAATACCCTATCGGATTGAAAATATGCAATTTGGAACGACAGCCTCAGCGAGCTTGCTGTTTCATCACTTCGAGCTGTTCAGCCGAGAAGTGATACTTTTCGCCACAGAAGTGGCAAACCGCCTCGGCGCCACCGTCTTCTTCGATCATTTGACGGATCTCTTCGGTACCGAGCCCGATGATCGCACTTTCCATCCGATCCCGGCTGCACGTACAGTTGAACTGTACCGCTTGGTGGTCGAGCACTTCTAAACTATCTCCGAGTAACATCTGTAGCATCTCTTCTGGTGTCTTCTCTTCTCCGATGAGAACCGACACTGGCGGGAACGTTTTCAATGCGTCTTCTAACGCTTGAATCGTTTGCTCTGAAGCGTCCGGCATCAACTGGACGATAATCCCGCCGGCAGCTAAAATCGATTCATCTTCTGGAAGCACGAGCACACCAGCTCCGACGACTGAAGGCACTTGTTCCGACGTCGCGAAGTAGTACGTGAAGTCTTCACTGATCTCACCCGTTTGAATTTCGGACGAACCGCCAACGAAGTCTTTTAGCCCGAGGTCTTTGATGACCGAGATCGTGCCGCGGCCGACGACATCGCCGACTTTCAACTTCGTCAATCCGTGGTCGTTGACGAATGTTCCGCCTTCGACACGCGGATGTGACACGTATCCGCGGACGTCTCCTGCCGTGTCCGCATCGACGATAATTTTCCCGATCGGTCCATCGCCTTCGACTTTTAGGGTAACGCGCGCGGCTCCTTTTTGCATCGAACCGATCATCGTCCCGATCGTCATCGTCCGCCCGAGCGCGGCTGAGGCGACTGGTGTCGTCTGATGGCGAAGTTGCGTTTCGAAAATCGTTTTTGTCGTCCGTACGGCGAACGCCCGGACTTCTCCACCGAACCCGAGGGCACGGACGAGATAGTCGTCTTTCATTTGGTCAAGTAACGCTTGTTGTTCTGGTTGAATCATATTGAGTAACTCCTTTAAAGTTTATTTCTGGTTGCGCTCATAGATGAGACGAAGTCCATCGAGCGTCAAGAACGAGTCGACGACGTCAATCGTTTCAGCATGTTCACTGATCAAACGGGCCAGCCCACCAGTCGCGATGACGGTCGCTTCCCCGACTTCACGCTTGACGCGACTGACGATGCCGTCGACTTGGGCGACATACCCGTAATACGTGCCCGATTGCATCGCTTGGATCGTATTTTTTCCGACGACGGTCGGCGGGGTCGCGAGCTCGATGCGCGGTAATTTCGCAGCCCGTTGATAGAGCGCCTCAACCGAGATCATGATCCCCGGGGAGATGATCCCGCCATGGTAGCGGCGGTTGTCATCGATATAGCAATACGTCGTCGCCGTACCGAAGTCGACGATGATCAATGGACCGTCGTACTTGGCAATACCTGCGACCGCGTTGACGATGCGGTCCGCCCCGACTTCACGCGGATTATCGACGTGGATGTCGAGACCTGTTTTCACGCCGGGACCGACGACGATCGGCCGGACGTTGAAGTAGCGCTGCGACATCTGTTCGAGCGGGAAGATGACCGGTGGAACAACCGAAGACAAAATGACGCCGTCGATTTGGTCAAACGAGACGTTCGAGTGGTCAAACAGCGACTTGACGAGCATACCGTACTCGTCGGTCGTTTTCGTGCGGTCCGTCGAGATGCGCCAATGATGGACGAGCGTCTCACCATCGTACATCCCGAGGACAATATTTGTATTCCCAACATCGATCACTAAAATCATGATATGGTTCCTCACTTTGTTGTCAATTACAGTTCGATCGAATTATAACACGAAAAAAGACGAATGCCTTATTTAGGGCATTCGTCTCTTACACTTACCGTGATTCGTTGTTCGGGCGTTCCGTCGGTGTCGCTTCCGGCTTATCGCCTTCAGGGACAACGTCCGGCTTCGCTTCTTGAACGACTCCAGGCTGATCGATGACTTGTCCGTGCTTGACGGCCGCCTCATCTTTCTTCGCCTCATCGCTTGCATCATCTTTCGATGGTTCAGACGGCTCTTCCGGTTCGTGCGGAAGATATTCGCGCGTCTTGATCAAGTGACGAATCTGTTTCGAATCGAGCGTCTCGACTTCGAGCAACGTCTTCGCGACGAGCTCGAGATCGTCTTTACGGTCCGTCAAAATCTGTTTTGCTTTCGCGTAACAACGGTTGATGATGTCCCGGATCTCGAGGTCGATATCTTGTGCAATCGCATCCGAGTAGTTTTGTTCCGTTTGGAAATCGCGACCTAAGAAGACTTGTCCTCCATGGTTCGATCCAAGTTGGAGCGGTCCGAGCTTGTCGCTCATCCCGTAATCCATGACCATCTTCCGAGCGATACCAGTCGCGCGTTGGAAGTCATTGCTTGCTCCTGTCGATACTTCACCGAAGATGACGTCTTCCGCCACGCGCCCCCCAAGGAGACCAACGATTTTATCTTCGAGTTCAGGTTTCGTCATGAAGTAACGATCTTCTTTCGGAAGCATGACGACGTATCCGCCAGCATTTCCACGTGGGACGATTGTCACTTTGTGTACTTCGTCTGCGTTCTCAAGTTCAATCCCGATAATCGTATGACCCGCCTCATGATAGGCGACGATTTGGCGTTCTTTCTCCGAGATGACGCGGCTCTTCTTAGAAGGACCAGCGATGACACGGTCAATCGCTTCCTCGACATCCACGACCGAGACCGCTGAACGGTCAGACCGGGCTGCGACGAGCGCTGCTTCGTTCAACAAGTTTTCAAGGTCAGCACCTGAGAATCCAGGCGTCCGCTGCGCGATCGACTTCAAGTCAACTGTCGAATCGAGCGGTTTGTTACGGGCGTGAACTTTGAGTACTGCTTCACGGCCTTTAACATCCGGGCGGTCAACCGTGATTTGACGGTCGAATCGACCTGGACGAAGAAGGGCCGGGTCAAGAATGTCCGGACGGTTCGTCGCGGCAATCATGATGATTCCTTCGTTGTCACTAAATCCATCCATCTCGACGAGAAGTTGGTTGAGCGTTTGCTCACGCTCGTCGTGGCCACCACCAAGACCGGCACCACGCTGGCGTCCGACCGCATCGATCTCATCGATGAAGATGATACACGGTGCGTTCTTTTTCGCATTCTCGAACAAGTCGCGGACACGCGACGCCCCGACACCGACGAACATTTCGACGAAGTCAGAACCTGAGATCGAGAAGAACGGTACACCGGCTTCTCCTGCAGCTGCACGAGCGAGTAACGTCTTACCTGTTCCCGGAGGACCGACGAGCAAGACGCCTTTCGGAATCCGCGCTCCAAGTCGCGAGAACTTGCGAGGGTCTTTCAAGAATTCGACGACTTCGATGAGTTCTTGTTTCTCCTCATCCGCCCCGGCAACGTCATCAAACGTTACACGACGTTTTTCTTGGTCGTAGAGTTTCGCCTTCGATTTCCCGAAGTTCATCACACGACCGCCACCACCGCCGCCTTGGGCTTGGTTGAGCAAGAAGAAGAACAAGATGAAGATGATGATGAACGGTAAGATCGCGAATACGATGCTAAACCAGCTACCACTCGACTCTGATTCTTCGATTTGAATGTCGGTATTCGCACGAAGTTGCGAGAGTACTTCGGCGTATTCGGCCTCGTTGGCCGGGATATTCGTTTCATAACGCTGGTCTTCATCTCCTGTAAGGTCACCTGTAATTGAGATGGCTCCCGGGATTTCCTGTACGGTTGCCGTTTCGATCCGATCGTCTTCCACATATTCTAAGAACTTCGAATAAGAGAGCGTTTCGCTCTGGCTACTCGGGTTCTGTAAATATTGAAGGAACAAGATCAAGGCCAGGAAAATCACACCGAACACTAAGGTGTTTTTCACTGCACGATTCATTCTCTGCCTCCTATTCCGAGAAACGATGTTCTCGCCCATTCAGTATATGTGTATACTTTGGGGTATTTCTTTTATCTTAACACGTCACATTTTCAAAAGAAAAACGTTAGCCCCCGTAAACACTCGGCTTGAGCACACCGACGTAAGGAAGGTTACGATATTTCTCTTCGTAATCGAGACCGTAGCCGACGACAAACTCGTGCGGAATCACGAACCCGCTATAGTCTGCCGATAGACCGTTCTTGCGACCCGTCGGTTTATCGAGCAACGTGACGATCTTCACCGACTTGGCTTTCCGATATTTGAGGAGATCGACGAGATAGCCGAGCGTGAGCCCGCTATCAATGATATCTTCTACAATCAGGATGTCTCGTCCTTCTACAGACGTGTTTAAATCTTTCTCGATTTTCACTTCACCTGTCGATGACGTTCCACCGTGATACGTCGATACGTCCATGAAGTCCATCTCTAAATGGATGTCCATCTCTTTGACGAGGTCCGACATGAACGGCATCGCGCCTTTCAATACGCAAACGAGAAGCGGAAACTCTTCTTTATATTCTTCGCTGAGCGTTGTTGCGAGTTCTTTCACCTTTACTTGAATCTCTTCACTTGAAATAAGCACCTTTTCCATATCGTTCATTAATGACATCTTGAAATCCTCCTCTTTCTAATCCGACACAATCATCATTTTACCATTAATCGTGGGCAAATCGCATCTGACTTATCCGGAAAATCCGAAACTCTTACTCCTACTATAGCGACAATCCTCCCTGTCGCGTCAACTACTAAGGGGACAAACGGACGATTTTCACGACGAATTTTCGCATCGATCAAGATTCGGGCGACTTTTTTCGTCCCGATCGAGAGTTTCATCACATCCCCTGGTCGGACGGAGCGGACGGTCAACGGGAACGTGAGCGCCTCGAGCGGGATCCCATCCTTGCCTGTGACGACTTCAAGTGAGAGCCCGCGGTCGCCAAAAGACGCCTGGACCGGGAGGCTCGAGATCACTCGGTCACCCGGTGCTTCAGTCAGCACTGGATCGGTATGTGGGACGAGGCTGATCACCCCATCATACTTTTGTAATCGAGAGCCGCCTTCAAGGTCGTAACGGCCCGTCCCTTTTGGACTGTCCAGAAGCCGACTGATCCCTTCGCCCATCTCGACACCATATCTAGCCGATAAGAGTCGGCCGAGTACGTATCGTTCGGGCCCGTTCAAACTGGCCACGTCTTCAAGTTTCACATGAAACGTTTTCATATCACAACGGACGTAGCGCACCATCCACTTCCCGACGTCGTCGTAGCGCTTATGCCAAATCTCACGCTGTCGACGGGCCGCCTGACCGACGTCTTGAACCACGTTCGGCCAAACATCGAGCAGCCGCGGGATGATGTGGTGTCTGATCTTGTTGCGCAAGTAATCCGTCTGCTCATTCGTCGCGTCTTCTCGCCAGACGAGTCCGTTCGCTGACGCATACGCCAAGAGCTGTCGTTTTGTTTCCGTCAGCAACGGACGAACAATCGTCCCTCCGGCGAACGGTCGACGTTCCGGGATCCCAGTCACTTCGACGACGTTTCGATGAAGCTGGATGAGTACCGTTTCGAGCTCGTCATCGCCGTGATGAGCCGTCATCAGTTCGGTATACCCGTCTTCACGCATGACCGTTTCAAAAAATGCATACCGCGCCGCCCGATAGACGGCTTGTGATCCCCCGTCCGGAAACGCAAGACGCTTCCCGTGAAACGGCACACCGTACGCTTTCGCCAACTGTCTCACGAACTCGAACTCTTCATCGGACTCGGGCCTAAGTCCATGATGGACGTGGGCGATCCCGACGTCAGCACCGCTTCTCACGACGCGGTCTAACAAGACGATTGAATCCACCCCACCCGATACGGCCATCAGCACTTTCGTCATCGTCGCTCCTCCTTGGTATAACAAAAGAAGCCATCTCAACTTGAGATGGCTTCTTTTCGCTTAGGTAAGTGACCCGTACGGGATTCGAACCCGTGTTACCGCCGTGAAAGGGCGGTGTCTTAACCGCTTGACCAACGGGCCTAAATAAAATGGTAGCGGCGGAGGGAGTCGAACCCACGACCTCACGGGTATGAACCGTACGCTCTAGCCAGCTGAGCTACACCGCCATGTTATTGTGTTGTGTCCTAAGCACATTTTCTATAATAACCAGTAGCCACGTCCGTGTCAATTCTTTTTTAAAACTTTTTTCACAAAAAATCGTGTATAGTGCCATTTCATACACTATACACGATTTTCGGTTGATTGTGCATCACGCTTCCGACGGAGCCGGGCGATATTTTTTCTTCCAAGCGATGCGGAAATATCCCCAGAGCAAGAAGAAGCAACCGACCGACACGAGCGCCAAGTATAGAATCGCCCCTTGTAAATAACTGAGCCCGTCCGCCGACAAAATCTCTTTATAGCCGGCCACCGTATACGTCATTGGAAGTAACGCGTTGAACGGCTGCAAGGCACGTGGAATCAATTCAAGCGGGAACGTCCCGGCCGACGTCGTCAATTGAAGAATCAATAAGACGATGGCAACGAACCGTCCCGGGTTCCCGAGCGTCGTGACGAGCAACTGAACAATCAATAAGAACGTAATACTGACGAGCCAGCTGAAACCGAAGAAGCGAAGCGGTGACTCGACCTCGAGTCCGAGCAAAGTCATCATCGCCACGTTTAAGACGAGCGCCTGAACAAAACCGACGACGATTAATACGCCCGATTTCGATAACAACCAAGATAAACTCCGCTTCGGTTTGCCAGCCGGATCATAGAGCGGATAGACGATTGACAACAAGAGCGCCCCGACAAAGAGACCGAGCGACATGAAGTATGGTGCAAATCCTGTCCCGTAGTTCGGTACGTGATGAATCGAGTCGTTCACGATTTGAATCGGCCCCGCCATCATTTCAACGTTCTCATCGCGGATGTCGACGTCAGCCGCTTCCGCACCCGAGAGTAAGGCGTCACGAAGTTTTCCGTTACCGGACTCTAGTTCAGTCAGACCTTCCGCCAGGTCCGAACTTCCAGAACCGAGCGCTTGACCTCCTTCGGCCAGACGAGATGCCCCTTCAGCGAGGGTACCCGTTCCTTGACCGGCCGTTTTGACCCCGTTGGCGAGTTTCGTACTTCCTTCAGATAAGGCGAGCGTGGCGTCAGCCAATTGATCACTCCCCGACGCCAGTTCCGTCGTCCCGTCATGAAGCGTCGTCACGCCTTCGTTCAATTGAATGCTTGCCGATGCAAGTTCACCCGAACGATCCATCGCGGTTTTGATACCTTGCTCGATTTGACCTGACCCCTCGCTCAGCGCCGCGGCCCCGTTGACGAGCTGAGTCTGTCCGTCATTCAACGCAACCAATCCGGCCGCGAGTTCAGTGGCACCGGCTTCTGCTTGTCCCAACCCGTCCCCGAGTGTCGTTTGGCCTTCCGTGATACGAGACGCGCCCTCTGAAAGCGATGTGAATCCCGCTTCCGTTGCCTGCATGCCTGTAGACAACTCGGCGACGATGGCTTGTAACACGTCTGGCGTTGCGGGCGTGCCGGATTCGGCGAGCGCAGACAACTTGGCGATCAGTTGCTCTTGCTGGCCTAACAGCTCCGCTTTCATTTGGTCAATGCCAGCGGTGACACCTACCGTTCCTGCTACAAGTGCTTCGTTTCCGGCACTAGCCGCACCAAGCGCTTCTGCGAGTGTGTTCGAGCCGTTGACGAGCTGGCCGCTTCCGGCCTGTGCGTCCTCGAGTCCGGCTGCGAGTTCATGAATCCCAGCGTCAAGCTGTTGCGTCCCGCTATGCAACTCGCCTAACTTCGAAGAGAACGCGCTCGTTCCGTCGACGAGCTGAGTCGTACCGTCTTTTAGCACGGCGGCCCCGGCGTCGACACGATGGACACCGTCTGACAGCGTGGAACTCCCGGTTTGGATACGTTGGCTCCCGTCGACGAGATCAGCCGCCCCAGACTCAAGCGCACCGAGTCCGTCATCGAGCTTGGCTGCGCCGTCCGCTAGTTCCCGCTGTTTTGAAGCGAGCAGTTGCGAGCCGTCCGCTAGCTTAACGGCTCCTTCTTTAGCAGTCGTTGATCCGTCAGCAAGCTCCGTCGCACCGGTTGCGGCTTCATCTAATCCATCAGCCACGGTTTTCAATCCGTCCCGCATGGCGTTGACGTACTGTTTCGTCACTTCAGTCGACAGTCCGCCTTTCACTTGCTCCATCGCCGAACCTCCGATTTGAGCGGCGAGGAAGTTATACGACTCGTTCGCGATGTACCGAAGTTCTAATTGCTCAGGGTCAGCGGACAGCGCGCTCGTCGCTTTCTCCGAAAAGTCATCCGGGATTTCGATCGCCATGTAAAAGGCGTGATCTTGTAACCCGGCGTCCGCTTCCGCTTTCGACACTTCGACGAATCGGAACGCTTCCGAGGTCGTCAACTTATCGACGAGTTCGTCACCGACAGCGAGTTCCTCCCCTTCAAACGTGGCCCCTTGATCTTCATTGACGATCGCGACGGGCAAATCTTTCATTTGGCCGTAAGGATCCCAAAATGCCCACAAGAACATGCCCGCATACATGAGCGGCACGAGCGCGACCGCGAGAATCGGAATCCATACCCGCGGATTTTTACCGATGCTCTGCCATTCTGCTTTCCACAACTTCCATCCGTTCATTTGTTTCTCCACCTTTACTTATAAAACATAACTATTTTTCATGTTCCCTATTGTGCTCGCTCCATCGAAAAATTGCAACCCTTTTTAGTTATTTTTCATAACAAAAAAGCGTCGACAATTGTCGCGCCATGAAAAAAAGCCACGGACCGGTGTCCGTGGCGTTATCGTTACGAGTAGAAGCTGATGGTTTACGAAGGGTTACCCGCGCTTGGCTCCACGTCCACCGCGTTTTGAATCAGTTTGACGCTTCAACGTTGTAAGGCGTTCGTCGCTATCTTTCAAGAACTTGGTCATCAACGTATCAAACGTTTCTGGCTCACGACGTACTTCACGACGCGCGCCGCCACCGCCACGGGGACCGCCGCCACCGCGTGGGCCACCGCCGCCGCGTGGGCCTTGACCAGGACCACCTGGACGTGGACCGCCCGGACGTGGGCCACCTTGACCAGGGCCGCCCGAACTAGGGCCCCGTGAGAAGCGTTCGCCGGCTGGACGTTCTGGGCGTTCGCTAACAGGACGATCGACAGTTTTTTTGATAGACAACCCGATTTTGCCATCACTTTCGATGTTCAAGATTTTGACTGTGACTTCTTGACCGACCGTTAGGACTTCATTGATGTCTTTGACATAAGAATCTGCCACTTCACTGATGTGCACCAAACCCGTTTTTCCATTCGGGAGCTCTACGAACGCTCCGAAATGCGTAATCCCTGTAACCTTACCTTGTACCTTGCTTCCTACTTCAATTGACATAAAATAATGTACTCCTTTTTTTGAATGATTCCCTACAATTATACGAGTCGATTCGTCAACGGTCAACGAACCTACTTATTCCTCTGGTGAGAAGTAAAAAATAATCTCGCCATCTTTCGAGAACAACAGCTCGTTGCGTGCAAGATTGGCGATGTATTCTTCGTCTTGTAAACGTTCAACCTGCTCTTTTAGCTCCGCTTGTTCTTCCTTCGTTTCACGAAGCTCGACACGAGCCTCGTCTTGCTTTAGCTCTTGATCCGCTACATATCCGACCTTTGAGAAATAGCTCTGACCGATGAAGACAATCAACAACAAAAAGACAAGTGAGGCCACGGCTAGGCGGCGTCGAAGATGGATACGTCGCCGGCTCTGTTCTTTTTCCAGCTGTTCTCTCCGTTCGTCGAGAGCCCGAATCCGCTGTTTGCGTTCCATCGGGTTACGTCCATTCATCGAATCACCTTCCTCTTGACCTATTATATTCAGTATACCTTTTTTTTATGCTTCCGTACCACTGTTCACCTTTTCTTCTTTGATCAACCGGTACATTTCTTTCGCATCCTCTTTCCGGGCATGCTCGGCAATTGAATCGATAATGACCGTCACCAGCTTATTCCCGAATCGGATTTGGAGCTCATCACCGGCCTTGACGTCCGTACTGGCCTTGGCGACTTGGCCATTCAAGCGGATACGGCCTTGATCGGCCACTTCCTTCGCTAACGTCCGTCGTTTGATCAAGCGCGACACTTTCAAAAATTTATCTAGTCTCATAATCCCTTCTCCTTCGCTTCATCCCAAAGCCGATCCATCTGTTCGAGCGTCATGTCGCTGAGCGATCCGTTCGCTTCGATATATTCAAATCGTCTCTTGAATTTTTGATTGGTCCGTTCAAGTGCTTGCTCCGCGTTCAACCCGAAATAACGGGCTACGTTGACGACTGAGAACAGTACGTCCCCTAGTTCTTGTTCATCTTCGGGACTTTCTCGCCACTCTTGTAACTCTTCTTCGAGCTTCTCGAACGCTCCGGTTACGTCATCCCACTCGAACCCGACTTGAGCCGCTTTCTTTTGGAGTTGCTCGGCACGCATTAACCCCGGTTGGGTCATGAGCACACCATCAAGCTGCGAATGTTTATTTTCCCCTTTTTCGTCTTGTTTAATCGCATTCCAGTTCGAAACCACGTCGTCGGCGTCTGCGACCGTCACGTCACCGAAGACGTGCGGATGGCGACGGACCATTTTTGTGCTGATCGCGCCGATCACGTCACGAATATCAAAGTACCCTTCATCGGCCCCGATTTGCGCGTGAAGCATGACTTGGAGCAAGACGTCTCCGAGTTCTTCGATCATCGCATCATCGTCCTCTTCGTCGATCGCCTCGATCAACTCATACGCCTCTTCGAGTAAATATTTCCGCAGTGATGCGTGCGTCTGTTTTCGGTCCCACGGGCAGCCGTTCGGACCGCGGAGTGTCGCGATGATGTCTGTCAACGTCGCAAACTCCCGCGCGAGGTGCGTCTCGTCAGTGAGTGGCGGGACATAGAGCGTCGTCAAATTGTCGACTTCAGCGACCCGGTCCATCTCGTAGAGCGGAACTTCGGAAATTCGCTCTCGTTTCGTCCCGGCCGCCGTGACAAGCTTGACAAGATGTTCGTCCGGATAACGTTCCATCAATTGTACTTTCACATCCCCGGCCACAAACCCGTCGTACACTTGACCGATTAAGACGTGCTGCGTGACTTGGAGCCGTTCAACGTCGAGTGCGGTCGCATCGAGCAGTTGAAATCCATTGATCGGATCAATCTGGAGCGCTTGAAACATGGCGTCCAAAAAGCTCTGTCCGCCGAGGAACGTCACGTCCGCCCCTTGTTCGACGAGCAGTTCGACCGTCCGCTCGGCGACGAACGGATGGCCCGGGACCGCATACGTAATCGCCAGTTCGTCGCTCTTATCGAGCAACGTCTCAACGATTTGTTTATAGACGTCCTCAAATGTATCGTTTGATTCATAAATGTGGTCGAACGATTCAAAATGAACCCCTTCCGCCTCGAGCTCTTTGACGACCGGATGTTCTTTCGTGCGCAACCAGACGAGCGGTTGCTGTTTCAAATGACGATATACCCCGAGCGGAAGTTGCTCGAGTTCGCCGGAGCCGAGTCCGACGACGGTAATTCCATAACTCATATTAGGTCTCCTTTTTATCAATCAAATTGATGAGTCGATTTCCAAACGGGATCATCTCCCATTCTTCGATCGTCAGCACCTGTTCCCTGACCGCTCGCCAGACGTACAAAGCGCCGCCGCACACCACCATCAAACCGAGCCAACCGAGTGCGTTGACGCGGTTTGATGGTGACTCAGACGCTAACGCGTTCAAACCGAGCAAGACGATCCCCATGGGCAGGACGGTCTTTAAAAGCAGTCCGTAATGGTGCAATCGAAACGTACCGAGCGGAATGTTCTGATCGAGCCGATTAAAATTAAAGGCTGCCATCGCTAAAAATGCGAGCGACGTACCGACTGCCGCCCCGTCAATCCCATAACGCGGAACGAGCAGCAAATTGATCACAAACTTTACAATCATGGCAAACAGCATACCAAAGGCGGCCGTCCGCTCTTTGTCGATCGCTTGAAGGCACGTCATACTCGCGACTGCGAGCGAGGCCGCGAACGTACTTGTCGACAACAATACAAGCGCTCTTGTACCGTCAGCATTTTCAAACAACGCGACGTTCAAAGGCCACATGACGCCCATCAGTCCGATCGTTGCAGCCGCAGCGACCGTGGTCGTCACTCGAATCATCGAACTGAGGCCCGTTGCCGTCGCTGTGAGTCGCCCGGCCCGGTAATGGCGGACTAAGTTCGGCACGTTCGCCATCCCGAGTGCCGTCGTGAAGAGGATCGCAAACTGCACGAGCGGATAGCCACGGTCGAACACGCCTTTACTCACTTTGGCCGAATAATCGCCGCCCATCAAATTGACGATTGTGAATGAATCGACGAGTTGCATCCAAAGAATACCGAGCGACGCAAATCCGACCGCAAGCCCGCTCGTCAAGAGAACACGCAGTACGGCACGCAGTGTTGTGGCACGGACCGCGACGATTCGGAACCCTTTCGCCCAAATCGACAAGACGACGACGGCGACACTCCCGCCGACTAACGTCGCCGCATAGGCATAGCGACTGAGTTCATATGCGTCACGTCCAAAGTGGACACCGACGAGCAATGAGACGAGCAACACCGCGACCCGAATCAAGTTTTCAAGCACTTGCGACAGCGCACTCGGTCGCAAGTCATCAATTGATTGAAATGACCCGCGCAGTACCGCAAGCGCAGGCATCAACAAGTAGCTGAGACTGATGATTTGGAGCGTCGTCGCCAGTTCGGGGTCACCGAGCAAGCGCGCGATGACAGGCGCAAGCGCGAACATCGCGACCACGAGGCCGACAGCGAGGCCGAGGAGCACATAAAAACTGCCCCACAGGACTTCTAACTTCTGTCTTGGACCTTGTGCCCCGACCCCGATTTTGGCAATCACGACCGGCATCGCGTAAATCCCGAGCGAGGCGACGATCGCCGCAAACGGATATACCGTCTGGTAAGCGTATAACCCAAAATCACCGGCAATGTTTTGATACGGGACCCGATAGGCAAAACTAATAAATTTTGAAATGTATCCTGCGAGCGCAAATAAGACGACGCCCGTCGCAAACTTACTTGGCGTCCGCATGGACCACCAACCGCTTCACGAGTTCCTCAAGGACCGTGTCGGCATCGTTCAACAGCTCGACAACCGGCATACGTCCGCTGAGTGACAGCTTGAGCGCCCCGTTGTCTTGCCCGACTCCGAGTTTCCGTCCGAGCGGCATCGTCCATTCCATGAACGACGGCACATCGAGTGCCGTCGTCGATTCCATCGATAACACGATGTCGATCCGCTCTGGTGACTGTTTGATCCGTGTCACTTTCGCCAGCTCCCCGTAAATGCGCAGACGCGTCAGTTGGATGAGCAACGCGACCGGTTCCGGGAATTCTCCGAACCGTTCGATCAGCTCGTCTTGAAGCGCGAACAGTGCTTCTGGTGTATCGACATATTTGAACCGCTTATACATCTCGATCTTCAGTTCGCTGTCCGACAAGTAATCGTCCGGAATGTAGGCATCCGCTTGGAACGTGACTTCCGGTTTGAAGACGACTTGTTTCGCTTGGCCGCGCATGCGGTCTTTCCGCTCTTCGATCGCTTCTGACAACATCTGTGAATACAGATCGAACCCGACCGAGTCGATGAACCCGGACTGTTGGGCACCGAGCAGGTTGCCGGCCCCACGAATCGATAAATCACGCATCGCGATCTTAAACCCGCTGCCGAGCTCGGTGAACTCTTTGATCGCTTGCAGGCGGCTCTCCGCAACTTCGGTCAACCGCTTGTCTTTCCGATACGTGAAGTACGCATACGCGATCCGGTTCGATCGGCCGACGCGTCCTCGAAGCTGATACAGCTGCGACAGACCCATCTTATCGGCGTCGTGCACGATGAGCGTGTTCACGTTCGGGATGTCGATGCCGGTCTCGATAATCGTCGTCGAGACGAGGACGTCGGCTTCTCCTTCAAGAAAACTGATGAGCTGACTTTCAAGCTCGGTTTCGGTCATCCGGCCGTGCGCCGTCGCGATACGGGCATCCGGCAACAGCGCCCGAATCTCTTCGGCTTTCCGCTCGATCCCTTCGACTCGGTTATATAAGAAGAACGCTTGGCCGCCACGGGCGAGTTCGCGCTCGAGCGCTTCTCGCAACACGATGCCGTCGTATTCCATGACGTACGTCTGAACCGGATAACGGTTCTCCGGCGGTGTCTCGAGGACAGATAAATCACGGATTCCGATCATCGACATATGAAGCGTCCGCGGAATCGGTGTCGCCGTAAGCGTCAAGACGTCGATGTTCGTCTTCAGCTGTTTCAGGCGCTCTTTATGCTTGACCCCGAACCGCTGTTCTTCATCGATGATGACAAGGCCAAGATCGGCGAACGTCACGTCTTTCGACAGCACGCGGTGCGTCCCGACGACGACGTCGATCGTTCCCTCTTTCAGTCCTTTTTTCGTCGCCGCCAGCTCACTCTTCGAACGGAAACGACTCATGACCGAGACGTTGATCGGGAATTCACTGAACCGTTCGAGCATCGTCTCATAATGTTGCTGCGCGAGCACCGTTGTCGG
The DNA here is from genome assembly GCF_004337085.1 of Exiguobacterium sp. SH5S13. Lineage (NCBI taxonomy): Bacteria > Bacillati > Bacillota > Bacilli > Caryophanales > Exiguobacterium > Exiguobacterium sp. SH5S13. The sequence continues at coordinate 23,139 of NZ_SJUS01000027.1, forward strand.
CACGAGGAATGCGACTTGTTTGCCCGCGAGAACGGATTTGAACGCCGCCCGGATCGCGACTTCGGTCTTGCCATATCCGACGTCACCGCAAAGCAGGCGATCCATCGGGCGCGACCGTTCCATATCCGCCTTGATCTCGGCGATCGACCGAACTTGGTCTTCCGTCTCGGCGTACGGGAAGGTCGATTCGAACTGGCTCATCTCGTCATCGTCCGCCGGGAAGGCGAAGCCGACCGATGCCTCTCGGGCCGCATAAAGTTTGATCAACTCGTCGGCAATGTCTTCGACCGACTTGGCGACTTTTGATTTGACCTTCTTCCATTCCGTCCCGCCGAGTTTATAAATCTTCGGCTCTTTCCCTTCGGCCCCGACGTACTTTTGGACGAGGTCGATTTGATCGACCGGCACGTAAAGCGCGTCATCCCCGGCGTACACGAGATGGAGATAGTCTTGATGGATCCCGCCGACTTCGATCGTTTTGATACCTAAGTATTTCCCGATTCCGTGATGGATATGAACGACATGATCATTCGGCTTCAGCTCTTGATAACTCTTGATCCGTTCGGCGTTCGTCAAATTCTTCGTCTGCCGTTTCCGTTTCGTGACCCGCTTGAACAGCTCCGTTTCCGAGACGACGACGAGGCGGCTCGTCGATAACTCGAACCCTCCTTCGACCTGTCCGATCATGACGTGGACATGGCGTGGCAACAGCTCCCCGTCAACGTTTGTGAACGTGGACGGGATCCCGTAGTCTTCCAGGAGCGCCACGACTTTGTCTGCCCGCATTTGATCCCCGGCGAGGAAAACGATCCGGTGATCACTTTGTTGCCACCGCTCGACCTCTTGCTTCAACAAGTGCATCTGTCCGTGGAAGGCAGGGAGCGGGCGGCAACTGAGATGGACCGTATTCGTCTCCGGGATCCCCGAACGCCGTGATGGCAGCAACGAGAACGCGACTTGTTTCAAGCTTCGGAACACTTTGTGCATCGGCACGGCGAGGGTATAGTTGCTGACCGACTCCCCGCGTTCGATCAGTGACGAGAACCATTCGGCCTCTTCACGGTCTTGCACGTCCGCCGCGTCCTCGATGCGTGCCACTTCGTCCAACATGAGGACCGAATCAGCACCCACATAGTCAAGCAGCGTCGACGTATAAAGTAGCGGCGTATACTTCCCGAGCTTCTCCGGCACATCACCGCGTCCGAACTGTTCGATGTCGCGGGCGATACCTGATTCAAGCGCTTGTCGAATCGTCTCGGTTTCAATCAGCTCGAGCGTCCTTTCGTATTGCCGTTCGAGCGCTTGTCCGGCTTTCTTCAACTGTTCGACCGATGCGACGAACTCGGTCGCCGGCGTGATGACCGCTTCCGAAACGACACCTAACGACCGTTGCGTCTCCGCATCGAACGTGAAGACGGAATCGACTTCCGTGTCGAACAAATCAATTCGATACGGTCTCGCTTCCGTGAGCGGATAGACGTCAAGAATACTGCCGCGGACCGAAAACTCACCTGGCGCCGTAACCGTGGCCGTCCGCTCGTAACCAAGTTCAATCAGTGTTGAGGCAAACGGCTTTAAATCAAGCTCTTGCCCTGGTTTGATCGTCCGATGACTCGCCAGCCAATCGGTCGGACTCGGCACGAAACGACGCAAGCCACCGAGCGGTACGACAAGGACGCCTCCCTCTTCGGTCAGGAGGCGTGTTCTGGCTTCGATTCGCGCGGCGAGGAGCTCGGGACTGGATGTGAGCGACAGTTCCCCGGCGAGCGTCTCGTCAATCGGATAGAGCAACGTCTTGCTCGGTCCGACAAGTGGCTCAAGCTGGTCGAACATCTTTTGGGCTTGGTACATGTTATGGGTGACGACAACGAGACGGCGTGTCGACTGTTTCGCCAAACCGGCCAAAACGAGCGCTTTGGCACTTGTCGTCAATCCCGTGACGAGTTGACGGTCGACTTTAGGCAACCGGTCTCGAATCACGTTCGTCTCCGGCAGTGTCACCATAAATCTCTCTAAAGCGTTCATTTGTTTTCCTCCACCTTATACGACAAAAAAGGGTGCTGTGACCCTTTAGTTATATCGATTCATGAGCGCGACCCAGTCCGTGTCCACAAAATCTGTTGCGGCGGCCACGGCTTGGTCGAGCGTATCGTTCAATTCGGACATATCTTCTTTTCGATAACTCATCAGTACCCAATCAACAACTTTGATCGGGTGCGGCGGACGTCCAACGCCAAGCTTAAGCCGTTTAAAATCCATCGTCCCTAGATGCTGAATCAATGACTTGATGCCATTATGTCCACCGGCACTCCCTTTCGGACGCAGGCGGAGTTTACCTGGGACCATGTCTAAATCATCATAGATGACGAGTAAATCGTCGATATCGATTTTATAGTAATCGAGAATCGGACGGACCGCTTCACCTGATAGATTCATGTACGTGAGCGGTTTGACGAGGACGACCCGCTCTCCATTGATTCTTCCCGTTCCAATGACTGCTTTAAACTTGGCTTCGTCAAGCGTGATCCCGTGCTTGTCCGCTAACCGATCAATTGCTAAAAACCCGATATTATGACGGGTCATTCCATATTTCTTGCCCGGATTCCCGAGACCGACGATACATTTCATCATGTTCCTCCTGAACAAAAAAGCCCAAAGGCGAACGCCTTCGGGCCTCGTTTTTTTAATCGAACAGCGTGCTCACCGATTTGTGCTCGTGGACACGCATGATCGCTTCCCCAAGCAAACGGGCAACCGACATCTGCTTGATTTTGCTCGAGCACTCGCGACCAGTCAAATCGATCGTGTTGAGGACGACGAGTTCTTTGATTGACGAGTTGTCGATTCGCTCCATTGCCGGGCCAGACAGAACCGGATGGGTACATGAAGCGTATACTTCTTTTGCTCCCGCTTGGACGATTGCGTCTGCTGCGAGCGTGATCGTACCGGCTGTGTCGATGATATCATCGATCAAGATGGCTGTTTTGCCTTCAACGCTGCCAACGATGTTCATGACTTCGGCCACGTTCGCTTCCGGGCGTCGTTTGTCGATGATGGCGATTGGCGCTTTCAAACGTTCTGCGAGCTTCCGGGCGCGCGTGACACCGCCGTGATCTGGTGAGACGACGACGATATCTTTTGCTTTGAACTCATCTGTCTCAAAATACGTCGAGATGAGCGGAACGCCTAACAATTGGTCTACTGGAATATTGAAGAAACCTTGGATCTGAGCGGCGTGCAAGTCCATCGTGATGACGCGTGTCGCTCCGGCTACCGTAAGCAGATCGGCAACGAGTTTCGCTGTGATCGGCTCACGCGACCGTGCTTTACGGTCTTGGCGTGCGTAACCATAGTACGGGATGACGACGTTGATCGTGCGAACCGAGGCCCGTTTCAGCGCATCGATCATCACGAGCAGTTCCATGAGCGTTTCATTCACTGGTGAGCTCGTCGATTGGATGATGTACACATCGTCGCCTCGGACGCTCTCCTCGATATTGATGTAAAGTTCTCCGTCGCTAAACCGCTTCACTTGGCAGTCACTGAGTGGGACACCGATTTCTTTGGCAATTTCTTCAGCTAACGGGCGGTTCGAGTTTAAGCTAAATAGGCGAATTTCACGTTCATATACAGTAGACATGTTTAGGATTCTCCTCCATCGTTTTCCATAGTAATAGGCAGCAACTTAGCGTTTCGTGTAACCTTCTTTGTTCGTTTGACGCTCGCGCGCAATCGCGAGAGCTTCTTCAGGGACATCGTTTGTAATCGTTGAACCGGCAGCGACGATCGCGCCTTTCCCGACTGTCACCGGGGCAATCAAGTTGACGTTGCATCCGACAAACGCGTCTGCTTCAACGACCGTCTCAAACTTATTCTTACCATCATAGTTGACCGTGATCGATCCACATCCGAGATTGACACGTTCACCGATCGAGGCATCTCCGATATAGCTGAGATGCGATGCTTTCGCACCGTCCCCGAACGTTGATTTTTTGATTTCCACGAAATTGCCGACGCGCGTATTGGCGCCAAGGACTGCTTGTTGACGAAGGTGGGCGAACGGCCCAACTTGCGCATGACTTCCGACACGGCTATCACTGAGTACCGATTGACGAACGGTCGCACCGTCTTCAATCACACTGTTGCGGATGTCCGAGTTCGGTCCGATCACGCACTCCGAACCGATGACTGTCTTGCCAAGAATGACTGTCCCTGGGTAGATGATCGTATCTGATCCGATGACGGCGTCCGGCGAAATGTATGTCGAGGCCGGGTCCATGAAGGTTACGCCTTCGCGCATAAGGCGTTCGTTCGTCCGCTTGCGCATGAGTGTTTCAGCCTGCGCGAGAGCGACACGATCGTTGACACCGATCGTCTCGCCGAACGTCGGCGCGGTATGGGCCGCGACAACTTCGCCTGCTTCTTTCGCAATCGCGATGACGTCTGGCAAGTAATACTCACCTTGAACGTTATCGTTACCGACTTGTTTGAGGGCATCAAACAATAATTCGTTGTCAAACACGTAAGTTCCCGTATTGATTTCAAGAATCGCTTGCTCTGCAGCAGAGGCGTCTTTATGTTCGACGACTTTCGTCACGTTACCGTCTTCTCCACGGATGACACGACCATAACCGGTCGCATCGTCAGCGATCGCCGTCAGTACCGTTACTTTCGCTTGCTGCGCCTCATGATGGGCAAGGAGCGCCTCCAACGTTTCCGCTGTGAGAAGTGGTGTGTCACCACAGACGACAAGCGTCGCACCTGATTTACCAGCGAGCTCAGCTTCTGCCATTTGAACCGCATGGCCCGTTCCAAGTTGCTGTTCTTGGACCGCGTACTCGACGCGCGAGCCTAGCGTCTCTTGTACCGCTTCAGCCCCGTGACCGACGATGACGATTTGACGACTGACTCCGATTTTGTCGAGTTGGTCGACGACATGTTCGACCATCGGTTTTCCGAGGACCGGATGAAGCACTTTATAGAGCTTAGACTTCATACGCGTCCCTTTACCTGCTGCCAAAATGACTGCAAAACGATCCATTCTTGATTCGCCCCTATCTTAATCGACTGTTTTTATTCAATCGTTCGGTTTTTTCTATATTTAAATCCTGAATACACCGTTTCTACTATATCGAAACCGTGACGCGGTTTCAACCGTTGTAACCATTCGTAACCAATCAAACGCAAAAAGGCAGCGGAAGGGTCCCCATCCGCTGTCGAGTCATTATTCGTTTATACCGTTGTATGATTCCTGTGCTTCGTAAGTGGAAACATCGACCGTGCCGTAGGCTTCGAGCACAGCCGCCTCGACTTTTTGGCGCATATCTCCATTGATCGGGTGAGCGATGTCTCGGAAGATGCCTTCCGGCGTTCGTTTACTCGGCATCGCGACGAAGAGCCCGGTGCTTCCTTCGATGATTCGAAGGTCATGCACGACAAACTCTTGGTCGAGCGTGATTGAAGCGAGCGCCTTCATCCTACCTTCCGTCGTCACTTTGCGAATTTTTACGTCTGTGATCTGCATGTTTCGCATCCCCTTTTCTTCGTTGTCTATGCCATGGTGTACTTTCACTAAAAGGTTAAAGTGATTCAAGCGAACCGATTGACTCCGTATGACTGATATACCCTCTCATCATAAAACGAAATCAAATTTTTGCCAATCACTTTAAGAACTGTTCGACGTTACCGCGTGAAATTGTGACGAGTCCTTCATCTGCATCAACGTTCGTCAACTTCATCAAGCTGACGTACTCACTCACCATTTTCTTCTCGGCACCTTCGGCTTCCATCAAGACACCGACACCAGCTAGGTTTGCCTCGAACTCATTCAACAGGCTCATCATCCCACGGATCGTCCCGCCTGCTTTCATAAAGTCATCGATGAGCAAGACGTTTGCGCCTCGTGGCAAGCTTCGACGTGCGAGTGCCATCGTACGGATCGCTTTTGACGAGCCGGAAACGTAATTGATACTGACGGTCGACCCTTCCGTGACACGGCTGTCGGACCGGACGATGACGAACGGAACACCTAATTGCTCAGCGACCGCGTAGGCGAGCGGGATCCCTTTTGTCGCAATCGTCATGACGACGTCGACTTTACGGTCCGCAAACACCGAGGCGAAGATTTGTCCCATCGGTTTCACTTGACGCGGATTACCAAGCACGTCGGTTAAGTATAAATAGCCTCCCGGAAGCAGACGCTCCGGTTTCGACAGTTGATCGCACAAGCCATCGATCATCGATAGCGACTTGTCTTTGCTCCACCCTGGAATGAACATGACTCCCCCGGCCGCACCTGGGACGGTAATCAATTTTCCGGTACCGTCGTGGGCGAGCATTTCACTGACGATGACTAAATCTTCACTGATCGATGATTTAGCAGACTGATAGCGGCTCGAAAACATCGATAACGAGACGAGCTGATGTGGATGGTCAAGCATATAACGGGTCATATCGACGAGACGACCACTTCTACGAATTTTCATACGGATTCCCCTTCACTTTGTCAATAATAGACGAATGTTCTAAACAGAATATATCACTTTCATTCGTTTTTTTTCAATGTTTTTTACCGAGAATCCGAACGACGAACACTTCCGGACAAAATCCTTTCAGTCCGTTATAGACGCGGTGCGCTTTTTGCTCGTGCTCGATGAGCGCGAATACGGTCGGGCCGCTGCCGCTCATCAACACGCCATCAGCACCACAATGCAGCATCGTCTCTTTGATTTGACGGACTTCGGGATGCAGTTCAAGCGTGACGCCTTCAAGCGCGTTGCCGAGGTTCGCACAAATTCCGTCAAAGTCCCGTTCACGAATCGCTTTAACCATCGCCGCAGTGTTTGGATGGATGATTTTCTCCATCTGAACGGCTCGATACACGTCAGCCGTTGATACACCGAGCTTCGGCTTCGCCAATACGACATAGCACGGCGGCGGTGACGGAACCGCCTCTAATATCTCACCGCGGCCCCGGGCGATCGCGGTTCCACCCATCACACAAAACGAGACGTCTGAACCGACCGCGGCTCCGAGCTCTGCTAACTCCTCGAGCGTTAAACCGAGGTCGAACAGTTCATTCATTCCCCGAAGCGTCGCCGCAGCATCACTTGACCCTCCCGCGAGCCCTGCTGCGACCGGGATTTGTTTATCAAGGACGATTTCGACTCCTTCTGTGATGCCGAACCGCTTCCGCAACAGATCGGCCGCACGGTAAGCCAAGTTCCGATGATCGCTCGGGACATAGGCATGCTCAGACTGGATTCGAATCTCATCCGTATCAAGTACGGTCAATTCGAGCCGGTCGGACAAGTCCACCGTCGTCATCACCATTTCTACTTCATGATAGCCGTCCGTCCGCTTCCCGAGGACGTCTAGTGTCAAATTGATTTTTGCCGGCGCTTTCACACTGATCGTGCGCATATCGTTCACCCTTCCCAATGTATCTCCTGTTCGCCATTGTACCGTAAACGGACGCACAAAAAAAGAAGCAGCTGCCAATGCATCCGCCCCTCATTTATCGATCAATTACTGAATTCAATTTTAACTGTATCCGTTAGGACATCAGCGTAGCTATACGAGACACGTTCCACATTATGGTAGTCTTCATCCAACTTGACAACGAACACCGCAGGATACGTCTCAACGAGCGTTCCAAACCGAGTAACGACTTTCTTACGACCGCCGTTTGCTTTCAACGTCAATCGTTCTCCAACATGTGATTCGAGTTTTTGTCTGATTTCTTGCAACGTCTTTGGCATACGCTTCACCTCACTGCTACAAGTATAGCATATTCTAAAACGGAAATAAAGATTAAATATTATAGCGACTCCCTATCCGGTCGTCAACTATTTTTAAGTGGTAAAATTGTGTCTGCTAAGCGTGCAAACTCTTCAAGCGAAAGCGTTTCGCCTCGCCGTTTCGGGTCGATTCCCGCTTCATTCAAGAGACGTTCAAGGTCTACTTTTTTATCTTTGCCGAGATGATTCGTCAAGTTGTTCAAAATCGTTTTTCGACGTTGCGCGAAACTAGCGCGGGCGATTTCAAAGAAAAAGGCTTCGTCTTCGACATCGACGGCCGGGCGCGGCCGCATCTTGAGCGTGATCACGGCCGAGTCGACGTTTGGAGCCGGCATGAATACGCTTTTCGGTACGATAAAGCTTACACTCGCTTCCGCATAATACTGGATCGCGATTGATAACGAACCGTACGCTTTCGTGCCAGGTTTCGCCCCGATGCGCTCAGCCACCTCTTTTTGAATCATCATGACGAGCGAACGGAACTTGATCCGGCTCTCGAGCAAACGCATGATAATCGGCGTCGTCACATAATATGGCAAGTTGGCGACGACCGCGATATCATCGATTCCTTCATTCAAGAACTCACGTTCGACGATGCTGCGAATGTCGAGCTCGAGCGCGTCCCCATGAATGACGTGAACGTTCGGGTAAGGCGCCATCGTGTCTTCAAGGATCGGCAGAAGGCGTTGATCGATTTCAAGCGCGACCACTTTTTGCGCCCGCTTGGCCGATTGTTCCGTCAACGAGCCGATTCCCGGACCGATTTCGAGCACACCGCTCGCTTCACCTAGTTCTGCGGCGTCGACGATTTTATTTAATATATTCAAGTCGATTAAAAAGTTTTGTCCGAGCGACTTTTTGAATGAGAAGCCGTGACGTTGTAAAATCGCTTTTGTGCGATGAATCGTTGCAATGTCTTTCAATGATTTTCCTCCTCTAACTGAGCGAGCGCCCGCTCCCATTCTTCGATGGTCACACGCAACGCTTCGACTCGTTTCACAAATTGCTTGGCGTTCGGTTCCCCGATGCGGAGCAAAACACCTAGACGCTTGCGACGAGTTGCGGCGTCAGCCCCGCCGATCAAATCGGCCTCGAGCACCATCTGTCGTGTGACGAGCGGCTCGTCCGTCTCAACTCGCGTTTCATAAACCGCCTCGAGCACACGACGGATTGTCGCAGGTGTCGCGTGTTCGACGCCGATTTTCCCTCGTTTGTCTTTCGCCTCGGCCCGAGGGAGGTAGGCGTGTTTACAGCCCTTCACTTGCTCTTCGACGATGGCCCGGATCCGGTCGCCCGGATAGTCCGGGTCGGTCAAGATGATGACACCGCGTGTCTCCTGGGCACGTTTGATCCGTTCGATCGTCTGTTTTGACACGGCCGACCCGTTCGTTTCAATCGTGTCGACGTCGTACACTTCTTGAAGCCGGGTCGTATCATCGCGTCCTTCGACGACGATCACTTCTTGTATTTTCTCACGCATTGTCAGTTCCTTCTTTCTCTTCTTGCTTCGGGATCACCCAAATCGTCAGTGGCTTACGACCAAACGTGACCGCTTCCTCTTTCGTATCCATCATGATATCGATAATATTGCCTTTAATCGCGCTGCCTGTGTCGAGAGCGATCGCCATGCCAAACCCTTCGATATAGACACGGGTTCCGAGCGGAATGACGGCCGGGTCGACCGCAATGATCCGCATTCCTTCATACAGGATCGTATCCGTCACGTCATAGCCGCTGCGCGTCAGTACTCTGCCGTCATACGTCACGGTGTCTTCTGCGTTGTTCGTATAGGCGGTGGCCTCGACGAGGAGCTGTTTGGCTGATGTGAAGTCGAGGACATCGTCGGCCCGAGGCGTTTCCTCGATTTTGATTTCCGCTTCCTCGCGGAATGGACTTGTCGAGTCAACGGGCTCAGCCGGCGCTTCGGCTGCTTCAAACTCGGCTTCGCGCTCGGTTGCGACTTTCGTACCGACCTTAATGATTTGCGGTCGGACTGTCTGCACCATTTCGACGTCTGTCTCGGTCCGATTTGTAATTGTACCATTTTCAACTGTCAGTGCATACCGCGTCCGCTCTAGACCAGGGACGCCGACTTGTGACACTTCGGTCGTCCCGACTGTAAGTGTCGCATCCTCTTCTTCAATGATCTCAAACGGGATTAAGCGGTTCTCATATTGAACGACGTCTCGGCTCATGTTGACGGTGATCGTCATCCCATCACGCACTTCGGCCGTGAGCGCCGGAACGACCGTATCTTTATCTGAAATCTCAATTCGGGCTTCTCGTAACACCTCTTCCACGGTCGATGCCATCGTATGAACTTTCGTCGCATCATCGCCTATGATCAAATCAAGCGCCACGACCGGCTGATAGCGAATCGTCATTCCTGACGTGATCGGTGTTCTGACCGACGGATAGACATCATCGCCTTCTCGTACGCTCACACCGTATCGGAGCAGGACATCACCAACGGTCCGCTCACGGGTATCGATCGTTTCCATTTGGCCGTAACCGATCTGGAGCGACACCGTATGGGCCCGTTCGATATGAATGACACGCTCCGGCGGGATGTCCGCACTGAGCGCCGGCGTCACATAGTCGGCCTCATCGATCGTGATCCCGGCCTCGGCGAGCACTTCGATGACCGAATCAGCCTGTGTGTCGTGCTCAATCTTGACACCGTTATCGATAATCGTAATCTGCTCCGGCTGCATCATCATGTAGGCGAAGACGACAACGACAATGGCGCCTACACTTAACACGAAACGTCTCATCATCATGGAAGTCGGAACAGCCGTTTCGCATTGGCGGTCGTCGCCTCGGCGAGTGCTTCGTAAGGCATGCCGCGGAGCGCTGCAATCTCTTCAGCGACGTAAGTGACGTATGCCGGTTCGTTTCGTTTACCGCGGAACGGTGTCGGCGTCAAATAGGGGCAATCCGTCTCGACAAGAAGACGGTCGAGCGGTACCTGCTGCGCTACTTTCTTCGGCACTTTGGCGTTTTTGAACGTCACCGGTCCGCCGAGCGAGATATAAAAATTCAACTTCAAACAGCGCTCGAGCAGTTCGACAGACATGCTGTAACTATGAAACACGCCGCCGACAACTTCCGCGTGCTCTTCTTCTAGCAGATCGAGCACGTCCGCTGTCGCTTCGCGGTTATGGATGACGATCGGCATGTTCGTCCGCTTCGCGATCGCGATTTGCTGACGGAACACACGCTGCTGTACATCTTTCGGTGACTTGTCCCAATGGTAATCGAGGCCGATTTCCCCGAGTGCCATCACTTTAGGATGTGCCATAAGCGCTTCAATTCGGTCGAGTTCAGCTTCGGTGCAGTCGATCGCGTCGACCGGATGCCAGCCGACGATGGCGTAGACGTCCTCATACGCCTCGGCCAACTCAATGGCACGGTCAATCGTAGGTGTATCGAATCCGACGACGAGCATCGGCGAGACGCCGGCAGTGCGAGCACGCTCGATTGTCGCCTCGACATCTTCATTGAACTGCTCAGCGTTAATATGGGTGTGCGTATCAATCAACATGATGCATCCTCCTTCTTTAGACAAAGAGAGGGAGACCGAAGTCTCCCTCAAAATTATTTGACGATGGCCCCGTTCGGCATATTTTCTGAGACGGTGGCGAGTTCTAGCTTACCATCTTTATCGGCTGCTAAAATCATTCCTTGAGACAGTTCACCGCGGAGTTTGACCGGTTTCAAGTTGGCGACGACGATCACTTTTTTACCGACTAAGTCTTCCGGCGCATACCATTCGGCGATTCCCGAGACGATTTGTCGCGTTTCGCCGCCAAGGTCGACTTGAAGCTTTAATAGTTTTTTCGCTTTCTTGATCTTATCTGCTTCGACGATTTGCCCGACCCGAAACTCAACTTGGTCGAACACATCGATCGTGATTTCTGGACGGACGTCCTCATCTTCAGCTTCAGCCGGCGTTGCTTCCGCTTCGATGCGCGCTTGCGAAGCTTGACGCATCATCTCTTGAATCGCATCGACTTCTTCTTTCACGTCTCGACGTGGGAAGATCGGCGTTCCGTCCGTCACGACCGCTCCATCAAAGGCAGCGAACGTATCGAGCGCTTCCCATGACATGTCTTCGTCAACGAGTCCGAGCTGACGGAACATTTCTTTCGGCGCCCGTGTCATGAACGGTTGAATCATGATCGCGACATGGCGGAGTACGCCCGCGAGGTGTGTCATCACAGATGCAAGCTCATCACGCTTCGACTCATCTTTTACGAGCACCCATGGTTGTGTCTCATCGATATATTTATTGGCTCGGCTGACGAGTTGCCAAATACTTGCGAGGGCGACCGAGAACTCCATGTGCTCCATCGCTTCTTCTGTCTTGTTCGTCGTGTCGTTTACCATACGGAGAAGTTCCGCATCGAACGCCGTCACGTTCCCCGCATAAGCCGGTACGTTGCCATCGAAATACTTCTTGATCATGGCAACAGTCCGGTTGAGAAGATTCCCGAGGTCGTTCGCGAGATCAAAGTTCAAGCGATCGACGAACGCTTCCGGTGTGAACGTGCCGTCCGCACCGAATGGGACTTCACGGAGCAAGTAGTAGCGAAGCGAATCAAGGCCGTAGCGGTCGATGAGTGGAATCGGATCGACGACGTTCCCTTTCGACTTCGACATCTTACCGTCTTTCATGAGCAACCAGCCGTGCGCGAACACTTGCTTCGGTAACGGTAGGTCAAGCGCCATGAGCAGCGCCGGCCAAATGATCGTATGGAAACGAACGATTTCTTTCCCGACCAAGTGTACGTCTGCCGGCCAGTAACGATTGAACAATTCGTCGTTATCTGTCCCGTAGCCGAGCGCGGAGATATAGTTCGTGAGCGCGTCGACCCAGACGTATACGACGTGTTTCGGGTTCGACGGGACTTGTACGCCCCAGTCGAACGTCGTCCGCGAGACTGCCAAATCCTGAAGCCCCGGCTTCAAAAAGTTGTTGATCATTTCAGTTTTACGCGATTCCGGTAAAATGAAATCCGGATGTGACTCGAAGTACTCGATCAACCGGTCCGCATACTTGCTGAGGCGGAAGAAATAGCACTCTTCGCGCACGAGCTCCACCGGATGGCCGCTGTCAGGACTTTTTCCATCAACGAGTTGTGATTCTGTATAGTACGTCTCGTCCGGAATCGAGTACCACCCTTCGTACTCACCGAGGTAAATATCATCATTTTTGAGCAGCGTCTCAAACACGTGTTCGACGACCGCTTTATGACGGGCGTCAGTTGTCCGGATGTAATCGTCATATGAGATCTCAAGCTTGTCCCAAAGCACACGGATGTCTTTGACGACTTCATCGACAAACGCTTGTGGCGTCACGCCAGCTTCTTGGGCCTTTTCTTGAATTTTCTGTCCATGCTCGTCGGTCCCAGTCAAGTAACGGACGTCAAATCCTTTTAAGCGCTTATAGCGAGCAATCGCATCGCCGGCCACCGTCGTATAGGCATGACCAATGTGTAGTTTCGCACTCGGATAGTAAATCGGAGTCGTGATATAAAAAGTTGGCTTCGCCATAGTATGTTCTCCATCCTTTCGATATTTGCAATTTCCATTATACACGGTTCGACAAAAGAATTTCCAAACCAATTGTTTGGAATTAATTTGATGCTGATTCATAAAGAATGTTCCAAAAAAACCCTTTCTTTGTTTCGTGTTCAAATAATCGGGGAATTTTATGGATATACGATTCCCTTATCGTCATTATTCGAAAATGTGTATTTCCAATAGTAAGCAGTTGACTGCAATTGGAAAGTTTAGTATGCTTTTTGCTATAGCCACATTGTCGAATTTTGACGATTCATGTCACCACGAGATTTCGACATCATTGGAGGAGGAAATACAAAATGAAATCTACAGGTATTGTACGGAAAGTTGACGAGCTCGGGCGCGTCGTTATTCCAATTGAATTGCGCCGGACACTCGGTATCGCTGAAAAAGATGCACTCGAAATTTACGTCGACAACGAACAAATCATCTTGAAAAAATACAAACCGAACATGACATGCCAAGTGACAGGCGAAGTATCTGACGACAACTTCAAGTTGGCTGACGGAAAACTCATCCTTTCACCTGAAGGCGCACAGCGCGTTCTCGTCGAGTTGAAAAACATGCTCGAGAACTACTACAGCGAAGAGTAAGCAAGGGAATCCTTGCTTACTCTTTTTTGTCGACTTGATGATACGCATCGTAGACTTCGCTTCGTGCCAAGCCACGCTCTTTCGCGACTTGCTTAATGGCCGCGTTCGGTTTGAGTCCGTCTTCGATGTACCGATCGACATGCTCTAAAGGCGACAGCGTTTCCCACCAGTCGCTCGTCGGTGCAGACTCTGTAGAGCCGCTCACCATGACGACGAATTCACCACGCACCTCACCCTCGCACCAAGCGAGCGCCTCTTCAACCGTGCCTCTTAAAAACTCTTCGAACGTTTTCGTCAACTCTCGACCGAGCACGATTTCGCGATTACCGAGTACGTCCTTCACCCCGGTCAACATCTCTTTCAACCGATGCGGCGCCTCATAAAAGATGAGCGTGCCCGGTTCATATTGAAGGGAAGCCAACACTTCGGTCCGCTCTTTCTTTTTACGAGGTAAAAAACCATAGTATAAGAACCGTTCTGTCGCGAGGCCAGATGCGACGAGTGCTGTGAGTGCCGCGTTCGCACCCGGCAAGACGACGACCGGTAGCTTCGCCTCGATTGCGAGTCGGACGAGGTCACTCCCCGGATCTGAAATACCAGGCATGCCCGCATCCGATACGACGGCGACGGACTTACCGTTTTGAATGTCTTCGATTAAACGGGGTCCGCTCACTTGCTTATTGTGCTCATGATAGCTGACCAATTTCGTCTCGATCTCGAAATGACGACATAGTTTCATCGTTTGCCGCGTGTCTTCGGCCGCAATCAAATCGACTTCACGCATGATGCGGACGGCCCGGTACGTCATGTCCTCTAAGTTGCCGATCGGTGTCGGTACGACATAAAGCGTCGGCCCCTCAGTTTGATAACTTTTCTGTGAATTCATTGGTCGTCCCCTCCATCAGCTGCTGTTTTTGAGCGCGGGTCAATTGTTTGATCGACCATTCATACCGCATCGCTTCCTGTTTCGTCTCGAACGACTTGACGTATCGAAGACTGACCGGGAGACGCGCCCTCGTATATTTCGCACCTTTACCGGCGTTGTGTACAGTGACCCGTTTTTCGATATCGGTCGTGTAACCGGTGTAGTAGGTTTGGTCACTGCATTCGAGAATATACGCATAATAGTTACGCATCGAGGATGTCTCGCATCGTTTTCGTATACGTATCATCTTCCTCATAAACGATAAACGGAGGTAAGATCGTGAGTCCTGGTTTTCCATCTTTAGACCCCTCTATAAGTAATGTGTTCGCATCTCGTCCTGCCTTCGGATAGACGAGCTGCATCCGCTTCGGCTCAATGCGGTATGCCCGCATGAGCGTGACGATATCGAGCAGCCGTTCGGGCCGATGGACGAACGCGACTTTCCCGCCTGGCTTCACAAGCTGACTTGCCGAACGAATGCAATCTTCAAGCGTACAGAGTACTTCATGACGAGCAATCGTATGGTGCTCATTTTGATTGCGAAGCGACGTCTCATTGGCCAGGAAGTAAGGTGGGTTACACGTCACAACATCATAACGGGCATGGCCGAGACTGGAGGCGGCCGTTTTCACATCTCCTTCGATGATGTGAAGCCGCTCTTCGAGACCGTTCACCTCAATGCTGCGATTCGCCATGTCGACGAGCCGGGGCTGAATCTCGACGCCCGTCACCGTCCCTTTCGTCCGATAAGATAAAAAGAGCGGGATTGCGCCGGTGCCAGCGCATAAATCGACCAACTTTCCTTGTTGAATCGGTACCCAAACGAATTCGGCGAGTAGCACCGCATCCAATGAGAATGAAAAGACATCATCACTTTGGATGATTTTACCAGGGCGTCCAAGCAAATCGTCAAGGCGCTCCCCTTGTTTTACAGTCACGCTGTTTCCCTCCTATATAACAACAGAGGCGACGGACAGAGATTTCCTCCGTCTATCGCCCCCGATTAATGCTTATTTAACATCGACATACAGAAGAGGCAATCGCCATCTTTTCTGACTTGTCCGTAGTGCAAGTTGCAAATATGGAACCCTTCCTGATAGAGCGCCGCCAAGTTGTTCTGTCCTTTTCCGGACAAAGCGATTTGCGGATCGCCATCAGGGGTTTCGACTTCTGCAAGCTGCTCAACCTTTTCACGCAGGTGATGGTTCTCGAGATACATATGTTGGTTTTCTTCAAGCAAATAGGCGAGTTGTTCTTTGAGCACGCTTAAATGCTCCGTCAACACGTACATCTGTTGCTCGATGGCATCGACCCGCATCATAACTTCTTTTTTATCCATTCTCTCCACTGCTCAGCACCCCATCACTGTTTCAACGGTTTTCGTTTGACCGCACCGACTTCGACGAGTTCATCGATCGTATACGTCACAACACGAGTCCGGTCATTCAATTCGACTTGAATCAACTGATCCAAGATGTTGAGACCGACGACACGTCCGTCACCTTCTGGAATTTTGATTCGCTTCCCGACGTCTGGCAAGTCTCGTTTCAATTCTTCATACGTATCGTTCTCATATTTGAGACAACACATGAGACGACCGCATACACCGGAGATCTTGTTAGGGTTCAAGGAAAGGTTTTGATCCTTGGCCATCTTGATAGACACCGGTTCGAACTCGCCTAAGAACGAGGAACAACACAGCACTCGACCACAAGGACCGATTCCACTGAGTAGCTTCGCTTCATCCCGCACCCCGATTTGTCGGAGTTCGATCCGTGTCCGGAACACGCTCGCTAAGTCTTTAACAAGCTCGCGAAAATCAACGCGCCCCTCAGCCGTGAAATAAAAAATAACTTTATTACGATCAAATGTATACTCAACATCTACTAATTTCATCTCAAGTCGATGTTCGCGAATTTTTTCTTCACAGACGGCGTGAGCGTCAACAGCTGCCAATTGGTTGTCTTGAACGATTTCGGCATCTTTTTGATCGGCGACACGAAGGATCGTTTTCAACGGCAAGACGACTTCGTCTTCACCTAGTTGTTTACCAACTTGGACGATTTCACCGTATTCGATTCCTCGCACCGTCTCGACGATGACATGGTCTCCACGTTCAAGCGTTGCTTCGCCTGGTGAAAAGTAATAGATTTTTCCCGCTTCTTTAAAACGGACTCCAACTACTTCAAGCACGCTCTCCTATCCCTTCTGCAAATCGAACGTTAACCGTTCGAACGTTAATTGAGGATTGACGTTTGCCTCGAGCCGTCGAATCGCTTCATGAACGAATTCGATGGCATGGACGATTTTGTGTACCGGACGATCATTCACGAAAGCCGTATATAACGACTGCTCTTTCGTGAACAGTTCCGGGACATAATCGGTTCGAACTTTGAAGTGGAGAGCTTCCTCCAACCAACTTTCGAACAGTTCGAGGCCGACTCGGAGTTCATTGCGCCCTTTGAAGTGACCGAGCCACTTCTCTTGGGCGAACAAAAGCAACTCTTGCGGCCGTTTTGTCAATACTTCAACTAATTGTACCACTAGCCCGTACGCCTGTACAAACCAGTCGTTGTGAAGTGCCTCGCGCGCATCGTCCCATTTCGGATAAACGGTCAGGGCAAGACGTGCCAAATCGTTCGTGCATTGCATCTCTTCTGCCAGTTTTTCAGCAAGGCGGACCCGGTCAATGGGGCGAAATACTAAGTGTTGAGCCCGTGAACGAATCGTCGGGAGAAGCAGTTGAGGTTGCGTCGTCACCAAAATGGCGAGTTTGCCGACACCGGGTTCCTCAAAAAACTTTAATAAACTGTTCGCTGCTTGCGTCGTCATCTTATGCGCTTGATGGATCACATAGACTTGACGATCGCCCTCGGCTCCCCGTAACGACAGGTCGCTCAATAGCTGCTGGATTTGTTCTTTTTTGATACTGGCCCCGTCCGGTTCAACTTCCATGTAGTCGACGATATTGCCAGAATCCATCCGTTTGCAGTTTCGGCAAACGCCACAAGGTTCAGCCCCGCTAGGCATCCCACAAAAAAGTGCCTTGGCAAATAATTGGGCCGTTTCAATCAGATAAGGTTCATAGTCACCCGAAAAAATGTAGGCGTGCCCGATTTTTTGAGCGGCAATCGAATTCTCAATCACTTTTGCTACGACTTTCTGTGATTCAGTCAACTCTTGGAATCGCATATGTGTGACCATTCCCATTAAAACTGATGAAATCCTTCAATCGGCAAGACGAAAATAGTCGCTCCGCCAACTTGGACTTCAACAGGATACGGAATGTATGAATCGGCATGTCCACCCATAGGCGAGATTGGCGTAATCATTTGATCGCGGCTTGAGCAGTTCGATTTGATCAAACCTAGCAAATCGTCAAGGCGTTCTTTCGGGACACCGATCATGAACGTCGTATTGCCTTCCTTCAAAAAACCTCCGGTCGTAGCCAATTTCGTCGCTCGAAAATCTTCTTCAATTAAAGCGTCTGACAAACGCGCGCTGTCTTTATCGTGTACGATTGCGATTACCATTTTCATAATTCGTTCACTCCTCTTTCGTGTAGTCGTTCTATCGTGATATCGAACACTTCATCTTGGATGATTTCAATCGTCTGGCTTGCGTCGATTCGGACCATTCGGCCAGGATTTTGTTGAAGTAACGTCAAGAAACCTTCATAGACGCGTTGATGAAACGCCTCGTCCCGACTCTCGATTCGATCTAACTGCCCGCGTTCTTTCATGCGATGACTCGACTGCTCTGGACTTAGGTCGAATAAGAAAGTCAAATCGGGTGTGACCCCAGCTGTCGCCCACTTATTGAGCGATACGACTTGCTCTAAGTCATACTGAAGACCATACCCTTGGTACGCGATGGATGCATCGACAAACCGGTCACAAACAACGATGGCACCCCGGTCGATGGCCGGACGAATCACCTGATCCACGTTTTGTGCACGAGACGCTGCATACAGCATCATTTCGGTGCGTGGTGTCATTTCGTCATGTTCTGGAGACAATAACACTTCCCGGATGCTATTCCCGACTTTCGTTCCTCCTGGCTCTCGTGTCATAACAACCTCATACCCTTTTTTAGTCAAGGCGTTAGCCAGCAATTGCAACTGCGTCGTCTTTCCAGACCCGTCTGGACCTTCGACAGTGATGAACATACCTTTCACTTTTAAAACTCCTCTACGATAACATCAATTTGTTTTATCATAACATGTCTGTTCGCCTGGAGGTTCCGTCCCAACGAAATCCACTCTTTTAACACACGAATTTTCTCATCCGTCACGGTCTCACCTTTTAAAATCCAAGGAATTCCTGGCGGATAAGGGATAATCGTCTCAGCTGCAACGAGTCCGATCGCTTCATCGAACGGAAGGCGCACGACGTGTGTATCTTCTTTTATAAGATGAAGGCGCGAAACAGGCTCCGTCATCGGAAACGGATAAATTGTTTCATCCTCGTCAATGAGTGGGACATGCTGAGAAGCATTTTTAATCAGCTTCACCCAATGATGGATCTCTTGCGTTTTTAATTCCCGGAACGGCAGACAGAATAACACATGGTCCTCGGCTGCAAGTTCAATATCAATTCCAATCGAAGATAGATGTCTACTAAAGATCAAACCGTTCTTCGGATAAGTCAGCACTGTCATTTTTGTGAAATCATCGCCCACTTTTATTGTGAAACCGGCACGTC
Source organism: Exiguobacterium sp. SH5S13 (assembly GCF_004337085.1). NCBI lineage: Bacteria > Bacillati > Bacillota > Bacilli > Caryophanales > Exiguobacterium > Exiguobacterium sp. SH5S13. The sequence continues at coordinate 42,745 of NZ_SJUS01000027.1, forward strand.
TCATTTCCATAATAAAAGCTAAATGACTCGTTTGAATCAGTGACCAATCTCGGTCACTCAAATTTTCGAGATAAGCTCGAGCATGATCAAGCGACGCCATGATCAAGTAAGACGGGCTAGACGTTTGGAAGGAAGAGAGCGCATGAAATAAACGCGATTCATTAATATCTTCCTTATAGTGGATCCAGGCCCCCATCGTGAATGCCGGAAGTGTCTTATGGGCGGACTGGACGACAGCGCTCGCACCTTCAAAAATCGCTGAGCGGTTTGGAAGATTCGGATGAATCAAGTGTGCCCCATGCGCCTCGTCTACGAGTAAAGGAATCGTTAACGTCTGCAGAAAACGACTGATTGCCCGTACATCTGCCATATCCCCATAGTAAGTCGGGGACGTAAGCAGTAACGCTTTTCCTCCGGGATATTGCGTAACCGCCGCTTCGACGGTACGAAGGGACACGACTGTCGGCAGACCACTGCCCCGTTCTAGTTCAGGAGTCAATAAAATCGGCTCTAAGCCCAACCATTCAATTGCGTTCCAAACTGATTTATGTGAGTTTCGCTGGACGTATACCCGCTCACCTCGTTTGACTGTCGCAGCTAACATGCTCCAGTTGCCAACGGTCGATCCGTTGACTAACCACTTACTCTTACTTTGATACAGGGTCCCAAGAGCCTCTTCACCTTGCTGGATAATCCCTTCAGCGTGATGAAGGTCATCCAGATGTGCAAGTTCGGTTAAATCATACGGCATGATTTTATTAAATGCTGTCGGGAGGCTATCATCTGTCACGGTCCCGTTATGATGACCTGGCACATGAAACGACACACGTCCTTCCCGAACGTGCTGTTCAAGCATTTCCATAAACGTGAATGGATTATTTTTAGGCTTTCGAGTCATGTGGAAATCCTCCTTATCCGACACCGTACGCATAAATTATACAAAAAGAGACGACCAAGCAGATGCTTGGTCGTCCTTCATATGGCCTGGCAACGTCCTATCCTCACAGGGGGAGACCCCCAACTACTTTCGGCGCTGAAGCGCTTAACTTCCGTGTTCGGCATGGGAACGGGTGTGGCCGCTTCGCTATCGCCACCAGACAA
>NZ_SJUS01000028.1:0-42907 GCF_004337085.1 Exiguobacterium sp. SH5S13
CCGAACAGAACACACGCTTCGAGAACGCGAAGGACAACATCGACCGCATCGACGCCCGGGAGACGTATAAGGAGCTGAACGAGCTCTACGAACAGATCACCCAAGGCGAGACGATGAAATATCTGCATCTGCGTCTCTATGTGAAGGCAAAAACGCTCGACGCGCTCGAGATAAAGGTGCAGGAAGTGATGGAAGAGCTCGAGGCCCGGAACTTCCGTTCGACGATCTTCCTGAACGAACAGGAATGGGAGTGGCAGAGTCTGTTCACGAGCTATGACCAGCAACAGAGACTACCGAACCGGCGCCGTGGGAAAGAGATCCCGTCCCTCTCCATCGCCGGCGGCTATCCGTTCCATTTCACGTCGCTCCAGGACGCGACCGGCACGTATTACGGGACGACCGATACGAACGGCAGCGTCATCTTCGACCTGTTCCATAAGGACAAACAGCGCAAGTTCTATAACGCGCTCATGATCGGCAAGATGGGATCAGGAAAGTCGACACTATTGAAGAAGACGGTGCTCGACCAGGCGATCAAGGGCAACAAGATCCGCATCCTCGACGTCACGGGCGAGTTCTCGGATCTTGTGCGCCAACTCGGCGGGAAAGAGATTGCGCTCGACGGGTCGGCCGGGCTCATCAACCCGCTCCATGTCTATAAGACAGTGACGAACAATGACGGCAGCGCCAACGAGGCGCTCTCGTTCATGCAGCACTTGTCGAAGATGGCCGTATTCTATCACTACATCAATCCGGCGGCGACACAAGAAGAGACGAACGAGTTCGAAATCCTGCTTCGGGATCTGTACGTCCGGCACGGGCTCTGGGACGAACAGGGCGAACTGCCGATCACGACGCATCCGGCGAACCGGTACCCGACATTCTCCGACTTCTTAACACTTGTGCGTCGTGAGCTCTACACGGACGACACGCGCACCTCGATCAAGGAGGCCATCAGTCTGAACCGGGTCCGGCGTCTCGAGAACATCGAGCTCGCTATCACGAACCTCGTCCATAACTACGGCAACATCTTCGACGGGCACTCCTCAATCGACCGGTTCGACGAAGAGCTCATCGTCTCGTTCCCGCTCCGGAACCTGACGAGCCTACGCGACGAGGTGTTTCAGGCGCAGGTGTTCTCCTTGATGAACATGCTGTGGGACGGGATGATCGCCAACGGCTCGAGTCAACTGAAAGCCTATAACCAGGGCGTGCTCCGGACCGAGGAGGCATGCAAATATCTCATCGTCATCGACGAAGCGCACCACTTGATCAACACACGCGACATCGCCCAGCCGGCCATCCTGTATCTGCAACGTTGCATGCGCGAGGCACGCAAGTATTTCGGCGGCATCTTCTTCGTGTCGCACCTGATCACCGACTTCGTTCCGGCCGGATCGAAGTCCGAGAACGCGGAGAACGTCAAGTCACTCTTCCAGCTCACGCAATACAAGATCATCGGCGAACAGGACGCGGAAAGCATCCCGATCATCCAGACGGTGTTCGACGGCCAGCTCTCGAACTCCGAGATGCGCATCATCCCCTCACTCGAGACCGGACGCGTCGTCCTCAGTATCTCTGGCGTTCAGAACCTCATCTTTGACGTCGACGTCGCGCCCGAAGAACTCGCTTTGTTCGGTGGAGGTGCCTGATGTGGGCGGCCGCGAAACGGACCGCTCGCTTCGCCATCACGGCGAAATGGCAGCTCGCGACGCTCAAGTGGCGACTCATCCTACTCGGGATTTCGGTACTCGTGTTGTTCCTTGTCATCCTCATCGTCGGGATCCTCGATACGCTCACGGGTGTCCAGAACGAACAACCGACCGACGTCACGTTCGACACGGCCGGCGGTCTTCAAGTGAGCGACCAGGTACTCCAATACCGGGACTTGGTCGAATCGGAACTGACGAAGCATGGCATGGCCGACCAGACGAACCTCGTGCTCGCGCTCATGATGCAGGAGAGCGGTGGGCGTGGGAACGATCCGATGCAGGCGAGCGAATCAAAGTGCGGACGGATCGGTTGCATCACCTCCCCCGAGGAAAGCATCGTCTACGGCGTCGAACATTTTGCCTCCGTCTTCGAACGGGCGAACCGGGATGTGCAGCTCACGTTACAGAGTTACAACTTCGGCGGCGGCTTTATTGACTATGTCCAACAGAACGGCGGACGCTACTCGAAAGAGCTCGCCATCTCGTTCTCCCAAATGATGTATCAGCGCGTGAAACACACCGGCATCTACCGTTGCCATCGCCCGAGCGCGGTCCAGCACGGCGCCTGTTACGGCGACATCGAGTATATCGATGCAGTGTTGAAATACCTCGCGCCGGTCGCAGTTTCCGACGGGGTCATCACGAAAGAACTGTTGTCGGGGTTACGTTCCCCTCTCGCCATCCCGCTCAACGTGACATCGCGTTTCGGCTGGCGCGTCGTCTTCGGACAACGAGACAATCACACCGGGATCGACTTCAGTTGCACCTCGTCCGACACGATCCACGCGGTCAAAAGTGGCACCGTCATCTATAGCGGGAACCGCGGACCATACGGCAATCTCGTCCAAGTCCGGCACGACAACTACATCACGGCGTACGCGCACCTGAGTCGTCTCGGCGTCCAGACGGGACAACAAATCGACGCCGGGCAGGCGCTCGGGTACTGCGGCACGACCGGCCGCTCGAGCGGGAACCATCTGCATTTCGAAATCAAGACGAGCGAATGGTCCGGTCATATCGACCCCGCCCCGGTCTTCGGATTTTGAGTCATGGATGTATGGAAAGGAGGAGGAAAAATGAACTTCACCGCACGTCACCTCGCGTATCTGTTCGGAGTACTACTTCTTATTTCACTCGCGGCGAACATCTTTTTTTATCAACGCGTGGCACCAGCGGCACATACCTCGAACACGAGTGAGACACAAAACGAGAGCACCGTTCCCTCTAAGTCAGTCACTTCCGAAGATATGCCGTCGGACACTGAACCAGTCGTCGCTTCGACGGAGACGGAACGAATGGAGGAGCTGACGACACGCGCGACGCGCTTCGTCGAGTACGCCTTCACTGTCACGAAGGACAGTTTCACGACCCAAAAACGACAAGCGAAAGATGTCATGTCGGAGGAACTCGCGGCCACGCTCTTTGCCGCTGACGGGAGTGACGTCGGCACGTTCGAGACGACCGTCCGTGACATCGAGGTGTTCCCTTCTGCCTCCGGAGAAGATTGTCTCGTGCGATTCGAACAAGACCTGGTGATCACCGAGACGGGTTATGAAGAGACGACGCAAGAACTGTTGGCCCTGACGTTCGAGTCCATCGACGGACGTTTAGTCGTCACCGCGATGGAAGATTTGACACCGAAAGGAGGGATCTAGATGCGACCGAAAACGCGACGCCGTCTCACCCAGAACGTCTCCCGGTTCTACCTCGGACTCGGCGTATTCTTTGTCATCGGTTTCCTCTTTTTCGGCACCTCGTCGTTCTTCTTTGCCGAGGAAGTGCCGGTCAATGAGACGCCGGTCAACGAGGCAATCCGCCTCTCGAATGGCGAGGTCGTGACGCTTCATGCCTGGAGTTATGACATGGATAAACGGACGATGCGCATCCGCCTCTCACTTGATGACGCACCAGGTAACACGAACGATCATGTCTTTCGTTCCGTCTATAAGGCACGTCCAGATTCTGAGAAGGAGGTTGTGTTGCTCTACAAACGGAACGATCAATACGTGCTCGAATTAGAGAACGTGCCGAACGATTTCGACCAACTCGCCGTCCGGATCTACGGATTGGATGCGTCACAATCAATCGACGCACTCACACATGAGGAACGGGAGAACGGTCTATTGACGTCACTCTATGCCGACCGTCGGACCATCGAACAGGCGAACCACAGTTCATCTGACGAGACATACTCCACGAGACTATTCGTCGAGGACGAGCTCACAGAGACCGAGCGCCAGTTAGAAAAAGCGCAGCAGTCGGTCGAAGTACAGCGACAACAGATCAAGCGACTCGACCGTGACAAAGAGGAGCTCGAAGGCGAACTTCCCTACCTCTCGCTCGACGAACAGGTCGAACAGGAGAACGAAATCTTCGACCTCGGTCGGAAGCGTGACGAGCTCACACTTGAACTCGAAAAGCTCGAACAGTCCGTCAAAGCGCTCGAAGAAAAGCAAGACAAACTGCGCGTCCGGCTCCGGGAACTGTCGATTTAAGTGGCACATTTCGTGCCAAATCGCTGGTTTCGCTGGCACATTTCGTGCCATTTTCGGACTTTTGATGATATCACGGAAACCCCAGGCTCTGCCTGGGCTATCACGACAAGTGATAGCAGTTTCCCCTTATGCTCTTTGAACGGTTTTTTAGGACGTCGGCAATATATAACCTCTAGAAAGGTGGTCAGGCAGATGGATCTGTTACTCCGCGACATCGACCCCGTCATCGTGAAGCAGATCGATGAATGGGCGAAGGAACACAACCGCTCTAGGCAACAATATTTGAAAGAACTGCTCGCTTCCTGGTGCGCGAACGGCATCCAATCGACGCAGGTCGAGCGGCTCGAACGACAGCTCGAGGCGAACACGCTCCACTTGAAACGGAGCGCGGACGAGCTCGCCCAGGTGACCCGGTTGTTGAGCGAGGTGATGCAGGATGCGTGAGACGCCGGGTGTCGTTATCAAGTCGAAGTTCAAGGTGCCGGGCACGAAAAAGAAGTCGCGTCGGTACACGACGTACCTCGACTACATCAACCGTCCGGACGCGAAAGATAGCCGCGAACAGTTCGAGACGTACCATGATTACATGGAAGACGAGACGAAATCGAGCGGTCTGTTCACACGCGAGAACGACCGATTGAATGACGAAAAGCGCCGCACCGTCCGTGACATCTTCAAGCATGCGCAAGAGAACGGGAGCATCCTCTGGCAAGACGTCATCTCGTTCGACAACGCCTGGCTACGCGAGACCGGTGCGCTCCATGATGACCTCGTCGACGAGAAACGATTGATCCAGGCGACACGGAACGCGGTCGAGGCGATGCTCCAAAAAGAAAAGATGGTCCACGCCTATTGGACCGGCGCCGTGCACTACAACACCGACAACATCCACGTGCATGTCGCCATCGTCGAGACGAGCCACATGCGCGAGCGCGGTAGACGCAAACCGAAATCAATCGAGCTGATGAAATCGAGGGTCATCCATTCCCTCGCTGACCGGACGAAAGAACAGGAGAAACTGAACGCATTCATCCGCAACGAACTGGTCGCCCATAAACGGAACCGGAAGATCCAAACGCTCTCGAACCGTGTCCTGCATCCCGATCTCGTCCGTCAATTCAAGGATATCTATGAACGCTTACCTGAAGACAAACGTCAGTGGCATTACAACATGAACGGGATGCAACCACTCCGGGAATCACTCGATCGTCTAACCGACCGCTACATCGATACCTACTTTAAACAGGAGTTCCAAGCCTTCAACGAGCGGCTCGAGCAGGAGGTGTCGTTCCATCGTCGGAGCTACGGCGACACGGAGAAGACCGAGCGGTACCGGACGACGAAGCGACAGGACCTCTATACCCGGATGGGGAATGCCATCCTCTCCGAGATGCGAGACTTGTCAAAAGAACAGGCGGCGCTTGTGAAAAGTGAAGCCCCTAAACATCCGGTGCGACGCACATTCAAACAACAAAAGATATTCAACGAATCACTCTACCGGATCGAGCGGCACATGAGCGACGAGTTCGAACACCTGAAAAATCAGCGTGCATATGAACAACTGGAACGGGATATCGAATATGGAAAGTGAGGGAGGACGATGGAAGAGTTGAGACAGATCCGTCTTCGATTAAAGCCGGAGACGGTCGCGTATTTAGAAGAGTTCGCCGACGACAAACGCTTCGGCCACCTCGGTCAGGTCATCGACCACATCGCAGACAAACATAAACAACTGGCCGACGAGAAGTGGGACCTGCAGTTCCTCACCCGCTCGATCAGCACACAGGTCTCACATCATATCGAGAAGTTGATGAACGAGCAGGTGTCGACAGAACTCGAGCGCATCCGGCTCGCCGCGAACCGCTCCGACCGTCACGGACAGATCCTGACAGAGCTCCTGCAGGCGCTCATGCAGACCGAGGGTATCGAGGACATCATGACGACGGACCAGTTCAAGCCGACGTTCCTTGCGACGGCGGAACGTATCGTCCAGGAACGCATCGAGCATCAAAAACAGAAGAAGGACACATTAACTTTTGAGAGAGGATGAATCCTATGCGACCACTTGAACGCCCCTTTACGATGGGACAACTGTTGACGCTTCAACCCGATATCGTCACGGTCCTCATCTATGGAAAACGGTATGACATCCCGGTGTCCGTTTCCGAGCACCAACTTTTGACCCCCATCGCGCAAGACGAGATCGTCTTGCTTCCCGTCAATTTCGAGCGGACAGGGTTGTTACTCGACATCCCAGAAACCTCGCCACAACTCGAACGTGAACTGAATGAATTCGCGGATACTGAAGAATCTGTCACTGACTTGTTGAAGGAAGGAGTCTGACACGATGGCCAAGATGAAGACGAACGAAGAACGGAAAGCCGAGCTCGAAGCATTGACGAAACAGATGGGGAAACAGATTGACAGCTATTTTGAGAGTCCGGAGAAAATCCGGGAACATCTCCAGTTTCTCGGCAAGTTCCATCAATACTCGATGCGGAACGCGGTCTTGATCGAGTCCCAATTCCCCGGAGCGGTCGCGGTTGGCTCTTATCCGTTCTGGGAGAAGCAAGGCGCACAGGTCCAAAAAGGTGAGCGTGGCATCAAGGTGTTCGTCCCGAATCCGGTGACGTATGCCCTGCACAAAGATGAATGGGTACCACTCAGCAAGGCACCGAAGCCGGTCAAAGACGGCGTAAAGCAAGGACGCGTCCCGTCACGTAAGATGATGTACTTCAAGATCGGTCACGTGTTCGAGTACACGCAGACCGACGCACGCGAGAAAGGAATCGAGGTCTCGGACATCTTCAAACGGTATCACCGGGACGGAGGGCTGGAAAACGAACAAGACATCCGTGACGCCTTGACGACGATCGCGGATGCCCGGAATGTGACACTATTGGAGGAACCGCTCGACGAGATCGGAACAGCGAAGGGCTGTTACTATCCGGAGCTACATTCGATCGCCTTGAATCCACGGAACACATCGATTGAGGACATCACCGTCCTGATCCACGAGCTCGCGCACGCGGAGCTGCACAACCAAGAGCGGAACCTCGAACGAGACAAACCGCTCACGGCACCCGAGAAGGAGTTCCAGGCCGAGATGGTCGCCTACGTCGTCTCGCATCAACTTGGATTCCCGACGGACGATTTCTCACTGTCTTACTTGGCCGGTTGGACGAAAGACAAGGAACTGCTCGATAAGGAACAGCTGTTGCAGGAAGTCCATCAGACGTCCGCGACTTTTATTGACCATATCGAGTCACACTTAGAGAAGATGCATAAGTTGGAGCAAGACAAGGAACAAATCCCACTCAATTACCTTGAACAACTAGATCGGCGTATGGGTTGGAAGGACGCTGAACTCAGTCTCTATGAACGGGTGCATGCCGTACAAAGTGTATTCCCCGAGGAAGTGGAGCCTTATCTGAACGCAAAAGCGGCCCTTGAGACGAACCTGAAGATGGGTCGCGTCGATGAGCCGCTCATGTATATTCACGATAAAGGATTCGGGTTCCAGGCCTTCGGCGTCGCCAATAATCATGACTTTTGTGAAGATGCGATTGTCGCCTACACAATCGCCTTCCCGAATTTGCCATTGGTCAGTGGTCACTTCGACCCTGAGAGAACTGCACACCCATTACACGACCTTGAAAAAAACAAACGATTAGAGAATCCACTTCTAAAATCGATTCAAGAACATTGGTACAGTACACTTCTTGATAAAGAGAAAGGAGAATTTCAAAAAACACCATTATTAAATATGGAACTATAAAGATACTAGTATTTTTGTGGCTCAATCTTCATGCTTTTGAAAGTTGAGCTACAAAAATTTTAAGTAGTTTTTTGAAAACGCATTTTCCCAATGGTTTCTCTATTTGTAAAGTAAGTTCCGTTTAAAATTGTTTTTTTATTTTTATCAAATTCAATTCTTAATTTCACTGTCCCTTCGTGAATTCGATTTTGTCCTCTGTCATAATCGGGTTCTGCACGGTAAGTGTAGTATAGATATTTTGTTTCGTCATTTACTACCAAAATATCACTTACTACACTAACGCTATGAATGTTCTCTGTATCCATTCTAACTTCAATACAATCAAACTTATGAATGATTTTCAGCTTGGCTTTTATAGGCGCAATTTCTTTTTCAGTTTCAGGATTAGTGTACGAGGAAATTAATTCGCCTGTCCATTCTCCTCCAAGATAAGGTATGGGACAAAGCCAAGAGTAAAACCAATGAGGTTTTTTAATCCATAAAATCCTTTTGAAAACTAATTGTTCAAATACTAATGTTATTCCTGATGCAGTAAAAAGAATTCCCAGTAACGGGACTAAATCTTTAAAATTGATACTAATGCCTTTGAGTAGGACTAATATGAAAGAGATTGCACCGCCTATAATAAACCAAATTTTATAGTATAAATTTCTATTATACATACAATCCCTCCGGAAATTTCTAATTACTGATAGTTATAAAACTTTCTTAAGTCACGAATAAAGTCAGATAGCTGATTTAATTTTTGGACGTCCAGGCATAAATCTTTTATTCCGTTGGCTTCTTTGTAAATTGGCAAATCACGAATATTGGCATTTAAATAATCTACCAGCCTATCAAACATATACACTTTTCTATATTCAGCAAGCTCTAAATATTCATCTGTTGGAATGTTCCACATTAAAGATTCTAAAGCAAAAGAGCTCACATTTTCTGCAGATTGGACTTTAGATTCTTGCATAAGTAAACGCATTTTCTTTATAATCCTCACCATTTTTTTATAATAATAGTTAGTTGCAACGTTTTTTTCCTTCCCGTTAGCGATATGTTGCTCTGGATAATTAACTATTCTTTCACCGTCATCTGCAAATATGATGATTCCCTTCACGTAATTCTCAGGGTCATTCCAATAGTCCTTACTAAAATCCTTATATCTTTTACACGGAACACCGTCCGCGTCTTTCCTATAAGTATTACCGTTAATTTTTATTGATTTGTTCTTTCTTTCTACATCCCCTGGAAATTTACGTTTGAAAAGCTCTTCAATTTCATCTTTAAATGTGAGAACTCTTGGTTTTACAACTTCAAAACCATAGGCTGAGTCATTACCTCCCTCTCTATATTTGGTGATAAAAATATTCTCTTCAACTATTGCTATGTCCACGTCACTCTGCGTTCTAACATTCGTGTTGTTAGCATATGAACCTTGAACAAAAACTTTTATTCTTCTTGTCCCTCCGAGGGATTTAAGTTCTTGAAAAAAAGATGGTGTATCGGGAACCATAGGTGATATCGTAGACCGTGTTTCTTCGAATCCTAAAGGTTTGATTGCATCAACCACCATTCTTATAGCGTTTTTACATTGCTGTTCTTCAGTTTCACTCAAAGGAAGTGCATATTTATTTAATAATTCCTCCGTAAACATCATTCGTTACTACCCCCTTTTATTTTTCCCAAAGCTCGTCCATCAACTCATCGATTTCTTTCGATAATCGTTGCTTTTCCTCTGCATCTACTTCGATTCTCCCATCTTCATAAAACCAAAGTACGTCACCAGGTTGAACCACGTCAGGGAGTCGTGACTTTGGGATGTCCTCCATCACTTCCCCGAATTCGACGACAGCCAAGTCTCCTTCAAAGCGGTCGATGATTCCTCTTCTTCGATTCATTTGGATTTTTTCACGGCGTAACTCGATCCGTTCCCCGTGATGATGATTGTGCCGTTCTTGTCTGTGCGAAGCGTATTCACTTTTTGACGTTTCAAGTTCGTTACCACTTCGGAAGTCGGATGGCCGTAGCTGTTCTTCCCGACACTGATGATCGCATGCTTCGGTTTTACCGTATTGAGGAACGTGCTGCTCGTCGACGTCTTAGCACCGTGATGGCCCACCTTTAAGACATCCGCACGGAGTGCCTGTTTCTTCGCTATCATGTCCTTCTCGGATACGTGTTCCGCGTCCCCTGTGAACAAGAACGTGTTCTTCTTATACGTCACATGAAGGACAGCACTCCAGTTGTTCAAGTCGCTGTTCGAGTAGGCTTTGACCGGTCCGACAAACTTCGCATTCACACCTTTGATTGGTAGTGAGACACCCATCTGAGCGGTCTTAATGGTCTTCCCTTCTCGTTTGACGGCTTGAAGGAAGTCTTTATAGGCCTGGGTCGTGTGCTTCACTTTCGGCGCGTAGATGTTCTCGACACGATAGGCGTCCAGAATCTCGTCCAATCCGCCGATATGGTCGGCGTCCGGATGCGTCGAAATCAACACCTCGATGTCGTCCACTTTTTGTTTCTTGAGATAGGCGACGATAGCGTCACCCTTCCCTTTGTTCCCGCCGTCGATGATGACGTCCTCACCGCTTGGCATCTTGATGTAGATGGCGTCTCCCTGTCCGACATCGATGTAATGGACTTTAATACTCGCAGCGGCCGACGCTTCCCCGTAAGGTGACAACAACAATGCTCCACTAAATAGAACGGCACTCCCGATTTTAATCAATTTATTCATCTTTTATCACTCCACTTTAAAAATATTGTAAAATTATCCAACACACCTTTATTATAATCCGTTATTTGTTAAATAGCTTCTAAATACTAAGCACTACCAGACACAAAAATGATTATGGTTTTTATTTAATGAACGGAGTTTCATGTGCAACACCTCCTAGGGTTTTCAAGAACCGTATTCGATTTGTACACAAACCCGTCACTGTTTGTCGCACAAAACACGAGATACACTTAAATCAAAAAGGAGTTATCTTATGAGACTTCAAGAGTGGATTAGACTGTTTCACAAGACGGACATATTACGATTCGATCACCTTTGGAAATACTTAAATGCGCTGCCACAAGAACTCGAAGAATACATCGATCGACTCAATCCTTGGTTGAATATCGCTTTGAAATCCTCTGATGGTATCGATGACGCGGAAATTATAGACGAACTTGAGCATTACCTGCTTCAGCGATTCGACAAACGAAAAAAGAAGGTCAAAGTCACTCTCGAGGTCGAGTTGGAACTATCGGAAGATGCCTTCAATTTTTCTCAGACCGAAAAAATGAGAATGATTGAACGGGTCACAAACCATATGGAAGCCCAAAACTTGAAGGATTGGCGCATTGTGAGGATGCAGAGGATATAATTGGATTGATGTGTATGTAGGATCTGTCTACGTACATACATGTATACATATCATGTACGAAGGAGCAAAAAATGAAATTCACTTATTTATCCCTACCTTTGGCCGTACTACTGATGGCCGGTTGTACCAGTGAAGACACGTCTTCCAAAAATGAGAACGTGGAAGAAATCGCTCCACAAGAGGAAATAGTCACCGAGACGGCTGAAACGAACAAAGATGAGACGACTGCCGAACCTGTTTCCGAAAAAACCGTCAAGACAGAAGAGACGACCACGAATTCGAACAGTGATCTGTTCTCAGGCTACAAACTGATCGAGGTCGATGGTGGGGACTTATCCGGATATCGTGAGGCGAACGTCGTCGTCGATATCGGTTATGGGGAACGCGAGTATTGGGCGTTCACAAACGAGCATGGGCAGCTTGTGCGAGTGGTGGCTGAGAAAATCCTCTTACAAAACGACGACACGGAAGACGTGACGTCGAATGGTCGCTATTACCATGACGAGGCGAATGTCCCGGGCGTCGAACACAGCGAGCTCGATGAGGGTCACGTCATCGCCGACTCACTAGGTGGCGTCTCGAACGCCTACAACATCACACCGCAGGAGAGCACGCTCAACCGATACGGGGATCAGGCCTATATGGAAGACGTCATCCGAAAGGCCGGGGGTGCGACTGACTTCGAGGCAATCATCACGTATCCAGACACGAGCACGCAAATCCCGTCCCATTATCAATACACGTATACGGTAAAAGGGAATATTGTCGTCGATTCGTTCGATAACGTCAACCCGGACGAGGTGAACGAGGCACTCGGTCTGACAGAAAGCGAACCGGAAGCCCAAACTACAACCGAATCCGAAGGTGATGTCTCGAGCGTGGACACGAACGGCAACGGTCAAGTGACGATCAAAGAGGCGAAAGATGCCGGCTTCAGCATGCCGATCATGAGCGACCATTGGCTCTATCCCTATATGCGCGACAACGACAACGATGGGATGGTCGGGGAATGATTCCCACCCCGATTTAATACAAGGACAATTGTAAATAAACACTTTCAGGACATGCATTCTAATATTCCTTGCGGTCAAATATTGTGGTGCCTCAAATTCGATCTTACCAATACCTTGAATCGATACGGTATCCACCTGATCCAAATGTGATGAGAGGTCATCATAAATAGGAGGGCAGCACTTTGCATAAAGCGCTGCCCTCCTATTTTTTCACATGCTTTGTTGAATCAGTTGTCGACCAAGGAATGTCTCGACGAGTAGGACCGTCTCGAATGTCGCACGATAGTCGACTTGCTCGAGGTCGGTATGCTCGTCAAGATAACCGATAGACAAATTCACAGACGGGACACCGAATTCGGCGAAAACTTTCGCGTCACTCGATCCACCGTTTCGCGTCGCCTTCCAATCCTCCATTCCGGCCAATCGACCAGCTCTCTCGAACAGTTCTCCATAAGACGCTTCACAAAAGTCGAACGTGCCTCGGCATCCTGTGACAATGTCACGCGTGCCCCGACGGTCCAACACGATGGCGGCATCCACATCACGGATAAATCGTTGATCGATGCCACGCGCACCACATAACCCTATCTCTTCTTCGACCGTGAACGCCACCTTGATGGTGCCGTTGAAACGCGTCATCGGAAGACGTTCGAGGAGTTCAAGGATTGCAGCGATACCGGCCCGGTCATCCGCCCCAAGAATCCCCTCCGAACTCGTGAGGATCGTTCCTTCCTGCTCGATGACGCGCCCTCTCGTGATGCGCTCGACCGTATCCATATGCGCCGACAGAAGGATCGTCGGTCCTTCGCCGTGACGAACGGTCGCCAGTAAATTACCTGTCTCATCGATTTGTTGTTCATCCGTGAGTTTTCTCAAACTCGATGCGAGTCGTCGACGAACTTTCTGTTCCCGTCCACTCTCACCAGGCACCTCGAGCCAGTCGAGAAGGCGATGTTTGAACCGTTCTGTCTCAAGCATGTTGATATATCGATCGTCATTCGACATCTTGAACAGTGTTTCCGCGATATCGAGCAACGCTTTCCGCTCCGTCTGACTGTAGTCAAAGAGGACGGTATGTCTACGCGAACGTTTACGGAAACGAACACGAACCGCTGAATCTGAAGGGACGGCAAGATTCAATATATGCATTTGTCTGTCAGTTAAAAATCCGTCCACCTCAACGTACGCATGACGTTCTCCGTGTCCATCACAACACATGCTCGTCATCATCCCTAATTCGTTCATCCAACGGACGATGCCACGGATATAGGCGTCAAACGCATAATAAGGCAGTTCTTCAGTCTTCGAATTGAACAGCTGTTCCTGACCGACAGAATTCCAAGGTCCTTCCTCATTCTGAAGACTCTCAATATACGCTACGATTTGTTCGTCCTTCACCAATTCACCCGCGATGATTTTCTGAATAGAATAACTTAATTCGTTCAATACCTTATTTGTTTCATTCATACATTCTTTCAATCCGTGTCTTGCCATCATCTCTGCTTGGTTCATCATCATCCAGCTCCTTCTGTTTTGATGAGCCAAATATATCAATACCGATGTGACAGCTTGTCACACAGGTCTAGGGAACACTATGATGAGGGAAACGGTTGACGAGGAGAGGGTTGTAGATGGAGACGAGCGGTTATATGGAAGAGTTGACATTAAAACGACGCATGCGTGATGAAAAATCAAAAGAAGAGAAAATGAAGATTCGGAAAGAACTTGTCACACTCTATGTACGTCAGGCCGAGCACTTCAAACTGTCCGACCGACCTGATTTCAAGGTGGCGCGACAGATCCTCGAGAAAGCGATCGGACTACAAGCCGATCATCCGCTCGCGAACTATCGCCTCGGCTATATCCATTACAGGGACAGTCGTTACGCACGTGCGGTCTATCATTTCAATATCGCCTTAGGCAGGACGACGACCGATTCGTTGAGTGAGGTCCAGATGACACTGGCCCATATGTTCTCGGTGAATTGCGGCATACATATCGCACGCGAGGCGCTCTTCGAGATCGAAAGCACGGAGGGCATGTTTGAGCCGGTTGACGACGAGGGCGCAGAAAAGATCAAGCGTTATCGGACTGAGCTGCTCATTCAAGAAGGCGAGATGTTTGAGCGGTTATACTATCGAAAAATCCGGAACGGGCAGGAGACGATCATCAACGAGACCGAATTTCATGACTACTCACCTGCTCCCCGTGAACTGGTGCTAAAAAGCTCAGAAGAAGGGAGATATGCCCTGATTCATTTGGAGATGCCGGTTGAATTGAACATGACTTTTTTTAACTTGTTGTTCTTATTATCGATACGCTCTCAGTCGACGCATCAATCCCTACAAACTCAGCTCACGGAGCTTAACGGAGAAGGAATATCTAATGACAACTTACGCCAATCTATGTCCCGTCTCAAAAAGAAAATGACCTCCTTTGATACCCTTTTCAACACGATCTCTACGACCGACAAGGAGGGGAGTCGCATCAACGCTTTCGAGTTGAGCAAGGAATGGACGGTCACTATTCTGTGTCGTGCTGATGACTTTCTTAAGAATGAAGTCTGAGCGTTACAAATAAAGTTATCATCATTCGATACAACAGAAATTGTAAAAGGCGTATCCTCTTAGAAACAGAGAGTACGCCTTCTCGTTATGATTTCTTATGCTTTCCCTGCACTCTATCGCGGCGTATCTTCTCGATCAATGCATGAATGATCTGTTCGTCCTTTCCACCAAAATCTTTGTTGAAAGGGACCCGCTTCCCTTCAAACATGAAGTAATCGAGCAGGTACGGCACTCGCGGTGTAGCGTGACCCCACGTGTGCTTCGAGCAACGCGCCCACACTTCGGCTTCGAACTCTTTCGAATAGCGCATATGCTCGACAGCAGCCCTAATCTCTGATTTCTTCAGGACGAAGTAGTCCTCGAAGATGAATCTACCGAGAAGCTCGTACCACATCTCCTCACGGGCCTGCTCTTTGATTGCCTCTACATCGATTTCGACGTGATACGCGGCCTCGTCTTCATTCTTGACGACATCCCGAACATCTCCTGTGACAGACTCCGGATACAGTCCCCACCCGTCAGGCATCCGCTCTTTGATGAACTGCTCGAGCGCCGCTTCACTGATCCGGTATCCCTTTTTACGCGACTCGAGTGGTTCCGCCTGGATCACACCTTTTCGTACCCAGTTCCGGACGGTCTCCTTATGGGTCGTGAGCTTGTTCCTCGATAGAATCTCAAATGCCTCGTCAATCGTATACATGATGGACCCCCTTTTAACACAATGATGATTTTATTAAATAATACCATAATCATTGTATTAAAAGTGAGAGGAACACTTCACAAGACGAATATATTTGACTCAAGGGTAGGAAAACACATAGAACATTAAATCATATTGCCTCCGTACAATAGATCAATAAAAACGAAAATCCACCACATCATACTTATATCCAAGTCAAGAACAGTACAACTATATTCTTAGCATTATTTTCCTCTTTTATAAGAATAGGGTTGTGTAAAATTCAAAAAATATTATTATTTATATATAATAAAAAAAATCAGGGTAATGCGGAAGGATGTAATCATGAAGACCAAGTTCAAGAAGATCCTCAAATACTTTTTGATGGCTGTAGGTGTTTTGGCCATCGCCATTGGTGGTTTGATTTATTATGAAATGAGGAACGGAATGTACGGAACCGTTTATATCGCGGAAGATAATTTGATCAATACATATGAAGGCGGCCAAAGCGTAGAAGCCGGGGGTGTCCAATATAAACCTACTGACATCGAGACGGTTATCTACAAGGATAAGAAGGTGCTGCGCCTCGAACTCGTCGTGAAACTCATCGACACCGATTCTGAGTTCATCTTTGACCCGAAAGATTTGACGCTGCATAATGGATTGGATTACTATCCGGAACTCCTCAAGGACGAAGAGAACCTGGAGGTGGTGTCCCTTCCGTATTGGGGCGACGAAAAACGTTATGTCATGTTCGAAGCGCCAGACGAGTATGCAGGCAGTGCCTACGTTTTAGAGATTAACAACGAAAATTATCCTGTAGGGAACATTAGCTATGTGCTCAAATTGGATGCGGAAGAGGATGACTAAGGTCGTCTTCTTTTTTTGTGTCTGAAAATAGACATTTTCTTTTCAAAGGAAATCAGAAAGGAGTGGTCAGTTCAATAACATTCACTTTACCGGATTCGAGTTCTGGATTCAGGCGAGAGCAGCGCGAGTCGCCAATCCCGTAAAATGTTTTTTTCCCCATGCGACGATGACCCGTTCAGACCGATAAACCGCATCCAACACATACTTATCATTTTCTGGACCCACTGCATCTACCGGACCCTTCAATTCTTTCAGATCTGTTGAGATGTAGGCGGACAGATTGACCACCTTGATTCCATCGTACCCACACTGTTTGGCGTATGAAATGCAACGCTGCAAGGTCCGATCATCCTGACCTTGGTTCCCTTGGCTCAGTTTCATCATGACGAACGTTACCACCCGCCTTCCCTTCCCCCACATGCAAGTGAATTGATAACGATATAACCGCGTCTCATCAATGACCGCTGTCTCATCATATTGCTCATCCCATGGTCTGAACATCTGTCCCGCCTCCATTCATTTTGATAATTAACATAAGTAGATGATGACTCTATAATTTAATTTTCAATATTCGGAAAATAAAAAAATCATCGTTATATTAAAGTTTTTATGTTATCAATCTATCGATGCACTCGAGTGAAAGATTGGGCCATCCTAGCTTAAATACCACTTCCAGCGAACCCAAACAATGTTAGATTCCTCTACACTCAAGAATTTTGAAAACTCTTCTTTAACCATAAACAAAAAATTACAATCATTTTCAAGGCTCCCCATAATGCAGCCTGCTACAAATTGATGACAGTTATCATCAAGAAGATTGTATTTTCTTCTTTCTGACAGATTTTTAATCGCTTCTTTTGCTATGTTTTCATCTCCTAATGGCCACATTGCATGCTTCATTACCGGAATAAAGATGTCTTTATCTGTACTAAGGATGTTACCAGTGAATTCTTTCAAACTAACTTTTTTAATTTCTCCTTTTCGATTTAAGTCGATAACATTTTTATTTCCTATGTATACACCAGAATGTTCTGCTGTACCTAATTGGCAATAAATCAATGCACCAATAGCAGGTTCTTGCACAAAATCGTATGATTTATTCAAAAGTGAGGAATGTCTATGAATTGAAGTTTTTTCTCGTGTCCATAACATCGGAGTAACAATATTTCTTAGTGTTTTTTTGTTAGATTGCGTGACTTTAATTTTGTCTAAAAATCTATTTTTCAACTGTATATCTCCAATCTTGTTGTCTTTGTATCAAATATCATTCAAAAATTAAGATGTCGATTTTTTTCATAACATAAAAGTATAAAGATAAAAAAACTAAGGTTCATTAACAGGAAAAATTATACTATATTTTTACCATTTTACCTATGAATAAAATTATAAGGGGATTATTATCACTTGTTAATTTGGTAGATGAATTATTTTATTCTTCGATACTTGTATCGCCGACAGATGATGCGTCACAATTTCACATTTTGCGAAGTCCTTCACACAAAAAATATTCGTTTTGACCCTTTCATGTCGAGAGATAGGAGTGTCCAGCACAAACACCTTATTTGGCTCATCCTAATCAAATTGACGGTCTAAATGGTTCGGAACTAACCTATACTCTTGTGTCACCCTAGACAATTTCCAATACGCGTTCTGCGTGACGATTCCAGATTTCCGCATCAGTCAGTGGTTGATTGGTGCCCCGACGACGTCGAGTGTTTTCATACTGCGACGGCCACAGACTCAGGAAATTCGAAGTTTTCTATTCGAATCACCATTCGGCCGAATGGTGTTCCTTGCGTGGCGTTAGACGCGCCCATGCTCTTGCTTTTGACGTTGCTCTTACGCTCCGTGCCTCCCGTCAGAAAGGGCCAGGAACATAGAGATGCGGCAATCAGCCAGCAGCTCTTGTTATCGGGCCGTCAGGGGGGCAGCGGTGCGATGAGCGACTTCGCCAATCGGCGTTAGACGCTCACGCATGAGCCCGGATCACCATTCTTTCTCCCATGCCCCGTCCTCGGACATGCCCCAATCCTCAAACCGATACTTGATGAGCCAATGGACATGCATCACTTCATATTCGAATACACCCTTGGATAGCTCGGAGACGACAAAGCTGACGTCTCCATTCGCCACCACCCATGTCCCGTATAGATATACTTTCTTGAGCGGACGCTCTTCTGCGTCCAGGTAAATCAATACCCGGAAATAGGGCGAGTTCCGTCCGTCATCGAACCGGACGACCTTCTCGACGCAATAGTTCTTGTCGACGACACGCATCCACTCGGGATGTTCCATCAATTCCGAGAATACCGTCCGGACGAACGGGTCCAATCCCGCGAACGCATAGTCATCAAGTAGCCCCTCGTCCATCACGTCTCATCTCCTTCCGGTTCTCTATAGACCGATTCCCCGTAAAAAGCCAGTTCAGTCCTTGTTCATGAACTTATAGAAACGAAGACTCTCGAAAATTGTATACATGTATACACGTATACAAATCTACATGTATACATGTATACAAAAGTCTGTGTATTCTTATGTACGACGATTCCGTCGAAGCATATTCGTATCGAAAAAGACGGTGAGGTGGGTCAAGCGTTCCCCTTCCTTCACATCACAAAGAAGATCCATGCTCACGAGTTTTAAGTCGTCAAAATCTTCTTGAAGCCGGTCAGGAAGGCGTCGAAGCAATACCTCCGTCATCTCGTCCATCGTCTGTTGATCTAGTTGGTAGCTATCCATCTGAATCATCCTCTCCTGTTGATAGCCTCATGATACCTCGCATCCAAGAAAGCAACATCTCGGCTTATTTCACGTAAGCCCTGGTGTTATTTCAAACAAGCCCTAGGGCTTGTTTAGAAAACATAGTCATTTTCAGTAAACAAACCGCGTTTTTACTTCTATCGTTTCATCAAAAAAACTCTTTACGAGACACGTCAAAATACTATCCTATATCTACTCACGAACCACTCCGTTTTCGTCATACGAAAACGACCCTTTTCCCGGATCCCGCTCTATGGATCCAGGCGAGAGCAACGCGAGTCGCCCGTCTCGTCAAAGAAAAACGCACGTTTTTCGTCCTTGCCCTTACCGGACGGACCGGGACCGGTCCCCCGGCCCCACTCCATTCCATTCAACCCATGTAACCTCGCTGTTTCATGCTGACATACGACTCGTCCGCACCGAGGATGAGATGGTCGAGCACCGGGATGCCGATAAGGTCCCCGGCTTCATGTAACCGTTCGGAGACAAGGATGTCCTCCCGGCTCGGGGTCGGGTCTCCGCTCGGGTGCTGATGACAGACGATGAGACATGAGGCATTGTTTAGAATCGCGCATTTGAAGACTTCCCGTGGGTGTACAACGCTCGAGTTAACGCTCCCGACGTGCGCCCGATGGACACCGATGACCCGGTTTTTCGTGTTGAGCATGATGACGAGGAACACTTCACGGTCGTCGTCCCCGATGAACGATGACCCGATTTGCCGGGCACTGTCCGGAGAGTGGATGATGGCGTGCTCGAGGGCGACCATTTCCTCGCGAACCTCTTGTTTGATACGGATGACCTCGATGATGGCTGATAGTTCCATGATGGTTTGTCCCCTTTCGGATAAGCTGTCCTCAGAACGAACACCGTTGTGCGTCCTGTTGACGGAAACGAAGCGAGCGTCGGGAGACGGTGCAAGGGCGACCGTAGGGAGAGCCTCAAAAAAATGCGTAGAGCAAACAGAGGTCCAGGCTTCCGTAGCCAACGAGCGAAAAGCCTTGCTTTGAGCCTAAAGCGAAGGAAGACGGGCCGGAGGGCGCGTCATTTTTTTGACGTCCCTTGCACCGACGACCAGCGAGCTAGAGTACGGAAACAGGACGCACGGAACACCAATCACGAAAAAGGCTGTTCAAACGAGATAAATTGGGTATAAAATAAGAACGAATGTTCGTTTTATTAAAAGGAGTGATTGTGATGACGATATATCGCGATCGGGGTGAGCTGAAATGGATCCCGTTCCTCATGCCCGAACATAAGGCGTTGCTGACAAAGTACTATAAGGAGATCCAAAAGATTGAGATGCCAGATGTCGATGAACAGGTCCTATCGGTCTATGAGAATGTGCTGAATGACGCAATTTTCAGCGGAGATATGGTGGAAGTGAAATATGTGGGGGAGCGGGAGATAAAACGATTCAAGGGATTCGTGCACCGGACCAACTATTTGGAGCGGACTGTTGAGCTGGCCAATCAACGGGACGGGATTATTCATGTGCCGTTCGAGGCAATCATTCACGTGGAACAATCGATGGACTAACGCCCTGCGGTTGTTCGAAGTTTGCGTCACGAAACGAAGTGTCGCTCCTCGACTCTCCACTTTTTTCTGCAATGCTAAGTGTTTAAATATTTGATTAAACGGTCGATAACACTTAAATTGAACCATTGAAATCCCTTGGGAATTATAAGGATTTCATAGTTATTAATTCTTCCAGAAAAATGTTTTTTGAGTTCGAATGAAAAAATGCACATTTTCTTAAAAAAAGAAATACAATGTAGTAGCAAAGTTTTTATAATAATAAGGTTTATTTATACTTCAGGAGGACTATCCATGGCTTCAATAGATGATTTGTTAGAGGAAATAAGTGACACTCGATTAAAGCAGAGGCTCCAGTCAGAATATGAGCGTCTACTACACAGAAAGAAATTTGGCCTAGTTTTTGAAAATCATATCCCAGACTTAACTCCTTTGTTCAACGTACCAATTCACAAAGGGTCTAAGGTTTCTCCTAGAGACAGTAAAATGGACAAGGTTTATAGCGTTATGAAAATAGAAAGAGAGATAGCACATTGTTTTAATCACAATACAAATGAAATCTCTACCTTTGATTTGTCTGAATTGGTAGTGGTGGCTCAGTTTGGTGATCCTATTTTTCCGACGTTAAAATCAATGGATATTGTAGAAAATGCCCCTGACAGTCAAACTTGGCATTCTCTTATCGAAGCGGATAATTATCACGCTCTACAATTACTAGAATATCTTTATCCTGGTAAAGTGGATTGTATTTACATAGATCCCCCTTACAACACAGGAGCGAAAGATTGGAAGTACAACAACAACTATGTGGATTCAAGTGATAGTTGGAGACACAGTAAGTGGTTGTCTATGATGAAGAAGAGATTGGTTCTTGCAAAGAAGCTTCTTGCAGATGATGGAGTTCTTATTACGACAATTGATGATAATGAATATGCACACCTGTGGATGTTATTAAATGAAATTTTCCCTAGTCTAGTACATACACCTATTACTATTCAGCATAACCCAGGAGGAACTCAAGGAAAGTCATTTTCAGTTACTCATGAGTATGCAATTTATTCGTATTCCAACTCAAGTAAAATTTATAGAAAAGAACACATGGGAGGAGACGTATATAATTTAAGAAGATGGGGAAGTACTTCAAGTCGATATGAGGGTAAAACTTGTTTTTATCCAGTGATTTTAAATTCAGATTTTGAATTAATCGGATTTGGGGATTTACTTGAAGACCACTTGCATCCGACAGCTCAATTCGAGTATCAACCCGATGGAACAATTTATGTTTGGCCATTAGATCGTAATGGAGAAGAAAAGAAGTGGAGATATGCTAGAGCTACTGTGGAAGGCGTTCAGAGTCGCATGTTTATAGAGAAAAAAGAAAATCGGATAGAAATCATGTTACGTAGAGAAGATGAGCCCCCTAAAACCGTATGGACTGATTCACTATTCAATGCTGAGGCTCATGGTACTGGCATGATTAAAAATATTATTGATAATGCTTTTTCTTATCCTAAATCTCTATATGCTGTTCACAACGCTTTAAAATTTGCTGTGGCAGGAAAAAAAGACGCCTTAGTATTAGATTTCTTTGCTGGTAGTGGAACCACTCTTCATGCTTTGAATCTGCTTAATTTTGAAGATGGCGGTACCCGAAGGGGGATTCTAGTAACAAATAATGAAGTATCTGAACAGGAAGTTAAAAACCTCCGCAAAAAAGGGGTTTCTCCCGGAGAATATGAATGGGAGAAACACGGTATCTGTCAAGCAATTACGTGGCCACGTACAAAGAACAGTATCCTTGGAAAAAAAGAAGATGGCACTCCTTTAAAAGGAGAATACTTCACAACAAAAAGCAAAATCGTTGAATTATCTCGTAACTTTTATCAAGTGGGATTCATCGAAAATATTGCATCCCTTAGTTTATCTGCTAAAAAACAATTGGTTTCGTTATTACGTTCTAAAAATGGAACAACACTTTTCCCTCAAACCGCAGTGAAAAAAAATACTCGATATATAGTTTCTCCGAAGCAAAATGCCGCCATTTTATTTGATTTATCTTCTGTAGAAGAATGGTTAGAGGAGATTGAACAACATTCAGATTTAAGTGAATTTTATATTGTCACAAGTTCGACATCCATATTCAATGATTTGAAAAATAGAGTTATTAATATAACTGAACCATTGACTAAAACTTCACCTGTAAAGTTGCCGTTCAGTGAAGGATTTTCATCTAATGTCGAATATTTCAAATTAGAATTTTTAGATAAAAACAGAGTGTCCCGAGGACAACAATTCAAAGAAATTCTTCCTTTGCTTTGGATGAAATCTGGATCAGTCGGAAAAAGACCGGTTTATTCAAAAGATGAAGAAACAACCATGTTAATTCCCGAAAACAGTAACTTCGCAATTTTAATGGATGAGTCAGATTTTATGAACTTCTCTATGCAATTAAAAAGTCGAGATAACGTTAAAGATATTTATTTAGTAACAAATTCTGATGATGCTTTTCGTGATATGTCATATGAATTAAATGGATATAAAACATACCAACTATATCGTGATTATATTGATAATTTCGTAATCGGAAGCAGGAGGATTCTTTAAATGAGAGACATTTTATTCCCTTTCCAAGAAGAGGCGCTAAATAATTTAACAAAAAGGATTATCAAAGCCCAGGCAGATTTTAGTGAGGATGATCCTCAAATAATTTCATTCACTGCTCCTACGGGCGCTGGAAAAACAGTTATAATGACAGCGTTATTCGAGAACATGTTTTACGGTACCGATAGTTATTTAGGAGATCCAGACCTTATTTTTATTTGGTTATCAGATTCTCCTGAATTAAACAATCAAACGCTCATGAAAATACAAAGTAAGTCTGACAGAATAAGAACTGGAAATTTAATAACCCTCGATTCTGACTTTGACAACGAATACTTGGATTATGGAAATATTTACTTTTTAAACACTCAAAAATTAGGAAGTGATACTCTTCTTACTCGCAAGAAGAGTTCTCATGACGTTTCTCCCGACAAACGCCAATATTCAATTTGGGAAACACTCACAAACACTGTAAAACGAAGTCCTCAGAAAATTTGCATTGTAATTGATGAGGCACATCGCGGAACTCAAACAACAACACAAGCAGAACAAAAAGCTCAAAGTATTATTCAAAAATTTATACTAGGCAGTGAGGAAGATGGTTTGACTCAAATGCCATTGATAGTTGGTGTCACTGCTACCCCACAGCGTTTCGAAAAACTAATTACGAATACAACATCAACAGTCCAAAAAGTTATAGTCCCACCAGAGCCGGTTCGAGAATCAGGTTTGTTAAAAGATAGGGTTATAATACATTATCCAGATTTAAAGATAGATGCAAAGTTAACAATGCTCCGTCAAGCAGCTAGAGACTGGATTCATAAAAGACATGAATGGTCCCACTATTGTGCAGAAGAAAATATAGACGATGTCAATCCAATTCTCGTTGTTCAAGTAGAAGATGGTAATGACAAAGTAATTACACACACTGATTTATCGTTGTGTATACAAATCATTGAAGAAGAAATGGGTATGGATCTAGAAGCAAATGAAATTGTACATACATTCAACGAATCAAAAATAATTACAGTAAATGATATAGAAATAAAAAAAATAGATGCTTCTAAAATTAATGAGGATTCTATCGTAAAAGTTGTATTTTTTAAGATGAATCTTTCCACGGGGTGGGATTGCCCTCGTGCAGAAACAATGATGTCTTTTAGAAGCGCACAAGATTCTACTTATATCGCACAATTATTAGGAAGAATGATTAGAACTCCGTTAGCGAGGAGGATTTCCTCTAATGCTGAGTTAAATAACGTTAATCTCTTCTTACCTGATTTTGATGAGGAGACAGTAAAAGAGGTGATTGAAGCATTAAGTAGTTCTGAAGATGCATCAGTATCTGAAACTGGCACAAGTAAGAAATTAGTGACTTTAAAACGAAATCCAGATTTTTCAGATGTCTTCTCTTCTATGGGGAATCTAGTTACTTACAAGATTGATTCATCTCGAAAACAATCTCCAATCAGATTGCTCATTCAACTTACACGTGCGTTATCAATGGATGGTATTAGTCCTAAACTTTATAAAAAAACCCGTGATGATTTGTTAAAAGAAATGAATAACGAAATTTCTTATTTAAAGAGCACAGGAGAATATAAAGACTTAGTACTATCAGCTACTGGAGTACCTTTCACAAACGTCACTTTTGATTATGACGATAACAGCTATACTTTTAATGAGGAATCACAGACAATTGAAATATCTAATTTTGATTTACACCGAAATTTTAGTATGGCAGGGAAGTTCTTAGGTGAGGGGTTACACCAAGAGTACTGGATAACATATGGTGATTTAGATAATCTGGAATCCCAAGTCGAAATAATTATTCTGACTAAAAATGTTGCATCCATGGAAAAAATAAATAGATTTGCAGAGAACACATTCATTGAAATATATAATACACACAAACGTCAAATAAGTTCATTGAGTGAATCAAGGAAAAATATTTATGAGAAAATCATTCGTTCTTCTGATAAGAAGATACCTATGCAATGGTCTTTACCAGACTCTATAGATTATTCTTTTGAAGACAATGCGAAATCATACGAAAAGCATTTATATTGTCCAGAAAATAAATTGGTTTCTCCTCGACTTGAACGTTGGGAACGTGAAGTGCTTGATGAAGAACTAAATAACGGTGCTTATGCATGGCTAAGAAATATGGATCGAAAAGAATGGTCATTGTGCATTCCTTATGAGTCAAATGGAAGAAGTATTCCTATGTACCCTGATTTATTAATTGTTCGCAAGGATGACTCAGGTTTTATCTTTGATATCTTAGAACCACATGACCCGAGTCGCAAAGACAACTACCCAAAAGCGGTTGGATTAGCAAAGTTCGCTAAGATGCATTGGGATGTTTACGGAAGAATAGAGCTTATAAGAGAAAAACCTGGTGATGATGGTAAAAAGCATTATTACAGACTAGATATGGGGGAGATCACCACTCAAGCAGCGGTACTAAGTATATCTTCTAATGAAGAGCTAGATAGAATATTTGATCAACATGCTAAACGTTTAGAGAAGTTTTAAAAACGAACGTTAAAAAGACATGTTCGTTCGTATGTTCACGTAAAAATGAAAAGGGCTATTCGAGGCCCTTTTCATTTTGTGTTTAGTGTCCATTAACTTATCTTTTTATCAACGTTCGTTTTCTGATAGGATTAATGAGTAAACAAACAAACGGAGGTGCTCTGATGACGAAGATTGGATATGCACGAGTATCAACCCTCGACCAGAACTTGGACTCACAGCTAGATGAGCTTAAAATAGCTGGCTGTACTAAAGTCTTTCAAGAGAAAGCATCCAGTGTCAAAAAAAGACCAGAATTTGAGAAGTGCTTAGATTATTTGCGAGAAGGCGACACTCTAGTTGTTTGGAAGCTAGATCGGTTAGGGAGAACCACAAAGAAGCTTCTTGAATTAATTGATGATTTGAAGGATCGCGGAATCAATCTTCAAATCATCACACTAGGCGTAGATACTTCAACTGCTGCAGGCAGACTATTCTTTACTATGATGGCAGGATTGGCAGAGATGGAACGTGAGTTGATCCGCGAGCGAACGAACGCTGGACTTCAGGCTGCTCGGGCTCGAGGAAGAATGGGTGGCAGAAAACCAATCGATGAACAAATAATGGCCAGAGCAATGATGATGTATGAAGCCAATATGACAGTAGACGACATCACAAAGACTTTAGATATATCTAGATCAACATTTTATAAATATAAAAAAGAGTCAAATCATATTGAATAATGATTTTGATTACGGACACAAAATTTTACCTAATATGACATCTGATATACCATTAAATTACATATTAGGTACCAACATACGTTGACCACCGTATAACTTAAAATCCGTTGGACAAGAAATTGCAACGTTGTGAGACAACGGTTGCTTACGAAACTGAACCACCAGAAGAAACGAGACATCAATCGGATGGCTCTGAAGTCAGCGTTCTGATATACCAATGCGTACCTTTATAAACTCATAATTTGATAAGAGTCATGGATTGAAGAGGGTACGCATTAATGGCTCAGATGTACGGGGTGTCATGCGACATGATTTTTGTACGCCAGGCACCTTGAAACATTTCGGATAGATTGCCTCGGCAAAGGCTTTCTCGATAAACCATACCTGATAGTCATCCGTGGTATCCGAATCATCCTTCCGAGTATTTTGTGCGCGAAGAATATATTCGTTCAAGTTGATGATGAGCCCTCGCATATCAAAGATGACAGGATTTACTCTCAGTAATGTTCTTAAATTTATTTGGAATTATCTTCTTTTAACTTACTCATCATATACTCTGAAATCATCCCCATAGACTCTATTGCAACTTTTGCCTCATGATCATTGATTAAAGGAAGGAATGGTCTACCATGTCCAGTTCCCTGCTTGTTCCTCAAATTATTTATAGAGCAACCTAGGTCGTATAAAACTAATTCCATTTTTTCTACATGTGAAGGATTAGTCTTAGAAGCAGAAGTTGACATGCCCAGACAAGTGAAAGCTAACCCTAATAACGTTGGAAAATTCTTTTGCTCATACACACCCATTTTCTTATGCACGACATAATACGATACAGCTTCCAACAAATCTTTTCCTGTCCCAACCAACAAAGGAGCATCCATCGAACCTCTTTTGGCCCTAACGATATATTTGGTCAACGCCTCTTCGTACTCACCTTCACTCATATTTTCTAAAACAATCGGTAGGATGGACCCATCCTCATCCATAAATACCCCTTCAGTTTTCAAGACGTTACGAAAGTTTTCAAATGCTTCAACTCCTACATAATTTTCTGAATCCTTTCTAAATCCGCCATGAGCATGAAGCATAGACATTAATTTAAAAAATAAGATATGCGCAGAATCAAGAGTATCTTCAGAAGAAGACAGACTATAAAGAAGATACTCAATACGTTTCACCTTACCCATACCTGAATCAGATGTCCGAGGATCGACACCAGATACCCCAATATCTATCAAAACGCGTGAAATATCATTGTGACTAGGTTTACGATAAACAGAAGATGTCTGTTCAAACAGCCTAGAGAACGAAACAATTACGGGAGAAGACAGCGGAATAAAGACCATAAAGACACACCCAATCTACGTAGTATCGAAACTATTTCTCATACCGTAAGAATAATAAAGAGACCCACCCACCACCGTATCTATAAATGTATTGGAGTTGAGCCCATTAAATTCGATTGAAACAGGGAAAAGAACTACATTGTCTTTCTTAACCAACATTATCGTTGTTTTTGCACCTCTCCCTCTTCCTTCTACTTCCTTTGTTATGAGTCCTTCCTCAGCCATAACAGCAATTAGGCGCTTGAATGTTGCGTATGACAAGCACTTGGAAGGGTCTACTGATGATGTGATTAAAGAAACGAGAGTTCGTTGCGCACCACAAATACACCCTCCGTTTTTGCGTAAAACTGCAAGGATGTCTTCTTTCCATTCATCTAGATGACTATATGTACGTTCTTCGCGCGGCTTTGCGCCTTCCCAGACTTGATACTTGAACTCTATTCCAGACAACGTCTCGATCCAATACGATGAAGGGCCGAGGGGAGAACCGGGCTTGAAGGCACTTTTTACTTTCCGTTTAATTTCGATTTGACGAAGTGAGGGGCTATTCTTTTCATTCCAGCAATAAAGTGACGATAAAGCTTGGTCTTCCTCGTATCCTGCAGCCTTGTATGCGAGAGCAAGGGTGTAGCATGTATTGTCACGTTGGCCCTCTTCCACGCCTTCTAATAGCTTTAGGATTGCTGGGTGGGATAATAAATCCGTCGATCCTAAAGCCATATTACCTTTCTTCGACTGATTCTCTTGCTGCTCGGTCAACCAGTCGCAAAGGTCGTCAAAAGCGACACGTTCTCCCGAACGAAAAACTGTATTATCTTCTGTCGGCAATCGGAACCAACGTTCAGCCCCTATCGCTTGAAGATCCGCGTTCATCTCCTCAGCAATCATTCGTTGGACGCGTTTATAATGATCCACTACTTTCGGGAATGCGCGCCTTGGTTCTTTCAGGTACCAATACACATGAAAACCACCTGATGGCGTCTTGACGACGAGAGACGGTTTCGGCAGGCCAGCACTCGTCACCCGGTCCATGACGTCCGGGAAAATCATCCCTGCATTCTGCGACGTCTTGACATCGATATCAATAACCATGGCGTTCAACCAACGCAAAGAGCCCGCATGACGTTGGTCATTGCGGTAAAAAGTGTTCGGTGTGAAATATGTATACTTTTCTTTTGCCCCAAAGAGTGAGCGGTATGTACGGATGGCACGTGGTTGTGTGAACTCCTGACAGACAAAAATCCATCCTAGCTCTTTGCTGTATCCGGTTCTCTCGATCTGAGAGGCCCGTTTCGGAGCTTCCGTTAATTGGTCTCGATAAAGATTTCTCAATACTTCCATGCTACATCCTCCTCTCTTCTTTTCTATGGCTCATCGTAAATTGTTGAGTATCCATTTCTCTGAAATACGATGAACATTGTCGAGAAGAAAGAACAATGCTAAAATGATTGCATAAGAAAGACGCCTTTGTTCGTCACGTTTTTCTTTTGAACAACGCATGAAAAAGGATCAGTTCATCGTATTATGTTTTTAGAAATCTTGGTTTCTACAAATCTATTCATGATGGCTGTTTTTAGGGTGAAGCGTTGTTAAATACACAGTCTGACTACTAAGTCAGATGATTTGGATCTGATAACGTCCAGGTTATCAGATTTTTTTGTGCCGTTTTTCCCTACTGGAAAGAACTTCATAATCCTATGTTTTCATAAAAGAAACCGCTTAACAACAGCTTTTTTTCAAGGTTATGCTCATAAAAGACAATGTATACATGTAGATTTGTATACGCGTATACATGTAGATTTGTATACATGTAGATTTGTATACATGTAGATTTGTATACATGTAGATTTGTATACATGTATACAAATCTTAACTTAATAGTTCACTAAAAACGTTGGTTTAAAGCCATAATTCAGACGATTTCATTTTTGGTGTATACATGTATACATGTAGATTTGTATACACGTAGATTTGTATACATGTAGATTTGTATACATGTAGATTTGTATACATGTAGATTTGTATACATGTATACATGTATACCGTTTTTTAACATTCATCTATATTAGATCAGTATGGCTGAACACCCAGCAAAGGAGTGCTATCTCTAAAGACATCTATACGAATTGTGGTCACATAAAAAACGAGCATGCTGCAGTAGAGCATGCTCGTTCATTAACATCTAAGGTTCAGTTCATTATGGACTGCCTTTTTTATTTATTATGCTTCATCATCAAAACGTCTCGAATCAGCTCATATTCTTTTCTCTCATTAGAAGAGAATAGCTCAAGATACTCGTCAATCATCGTGGAAATAATCGCATCTGCCGAATCAGCTTTGCCCATCGTCACTAACGCTGACAATTTATTTTTTGTAAGGTTTGATACACGAACAGTGCTTGAACCCATATTGACCGAGTTCTTAGCTGCTCGTTTGTTTGAAGTTTCTTTCTGAGCAGTCGCTTTCGCTTCCATTGTTTTGTCTTCAGACACTTCAGCTTTATATGTTTGTTGCGGGGCCGCTGCACCCTTACGGTCCAACAACCGCTTTTTCGCTGGTTTTTGAATCAAATCTGACATGTTGTTCACCCCTGTTCCACGTAATTCATTTCTGCTTCGAGACGCTGTAAGAACTCCTCTGCGACTTTTGCATATGTCTCCATGACACGTTTGTCGTGCATATCCTCCTCGACAATCCCAGTGATGTCATAGCGCTTCAAACGCTCCATGTTTTTGATCACGCCTTCAAAAAGATTGTGCGAACCGAATACATTCTTGGCATTTTCAAGCGTTGCCATGTCGACTGCCGCACCATTTTTAAGAAGGACCGGTAGGATTCCAAGAATGTCAAAATCAGCATCATAGTCATCCAACAATGTCTGCAGGTACTGTGTGAACACCTCTGCTCCCTGCAAGCTTCGTTCCTGTGTCTGAAGTACGACGACAACGAAATCAGAGGCATAGAGGGCTGAGTCCGTATAGATGGAGATAGTAGGAGGGACGTCCACAAAAATGAAATCGAACTCGCTCTTTAAAGGTTCAAGAAGAGTAGAAAGGTACGTCACACGGTCCACTTCTTTTTCAAACTTTTTCTCAAGAAACTTCGGGTACTGCGCGAAATCACTAAATGAAGGTAGTAGGAACAGATTGTCCGTAACTTCTGTGACGATGCTACTTAAATCGCCTTCTTGCATTGCTGCCATCAATGTTTTCTCGAAAGTTATGTAATCATCTTCTCGTGCAGCCTTCGTCTTCAAGAACAAGGTAGTAGCATTTGCCTGCGGATCTTGGTCACAGAGCAACACACGATAACCTTTTTTGGCCAATGCGTAAGCGAGCATCGTGCTATTCGTTGTCTTTCCCGTGCCGCCTTTGAAGTTTCCGAACGTCACAACAATCGCTTCTTGTTGTGAGAGATCAAGCTGATTGGTCATTTTGGTGCCTCCTTTGTTTATTTATAAGTTTAATTTAGCAGACTTATCCGCATTTGTATACATGTATACAAATGCGGATAAGTCTGCTTGTTTAAAAGTAATATATATCAATATAAGGAATATACGCTATAGTTATCTTGTATCTTATTGAAAATATAAACTATAAATGGATAGGAGATCACTTGATGGTTAAGCGATTAGAGAAAATAACTGATAGTATTTTAAGCGGAATAAAAGTATTATTAGAAAAAAATAATATTATTATTATTCATCAAATATTGTTTTGGTTCGTTGTTTGCCTAGTTACTGTTATATATAGAAATGTACCAATTCGAAAAGAACTTCTGCCACAGGGCGCAACCTCAATAATCGATTTAACGTCGTTAGGCTTGATTGTTCTTTTAATAACAATAATAAATCAAATTACAATTTACAAAAAAGCTGACGACTTACATAAAAGTAAATACTTCACTTTTTATGTCGCAAGTCAAAATTTTCTCAAACTATCCTTTAAACACCTTTTGTTTAAATGTGAGGAGATTTTCATTAAAGTTTTTATGAATCTATCTGCTATTAAACGTTCAGAAATAAAAAAATTCATCTTAGAGGACATACGAAAAACTATCTCACTCAACTCATTTTTTGTGGTTATGTTCTATGTTTTCAATTTTTTCTATGCATATATATTTTTCGAAATTAATACATCATTTAATTCTCTTAAAGAGATTGTTAGTACCGTTACATTATTCCTTATTTGGTTAACATGGTTCTCTTCTATTTTGATTTCTTATATTATATGTTCTAAAAAAAAGGATAGAATAATAGCTTTGATATTAAGTATATTTCTTGTTATTTATGAACTTTCCCCTGATCTGTATAGTAGTCTAAACATCTTAGAAGACGTGGGAAACACACTATTCCGTATTGTCATTATTTCATTACTAGTTATATTATTGTATCCTTTCGCTTGGTTTATAACTTATATCGTTACAAAGCCATACTCATTCTTTGGTCAAGAATATGAAGATGCAAAAACAATGAAAATGAGAATTGAAAACAAAATAATACTAGAATCATTTTTAAGACACAACCAAGACTTAACAATTCAAGACACAGACTTAAAAGTGAAACTCTTAGAAAATATTCACAGACATCATCAGTCACTTAGGATTAAAGATCATTTGAAAACACTGGTAGTGGACTCCACTCCAATATTCAAAGAAACTGATTTCGAAAATATTACTAAAAAATTTTTACTGCCCGTTGATAAAATGAAATCCGCTCGGGCTGAATATATTTTTAGAAGAAATAGAGACAATTTAAGAATTGCTTTATCAACTTTAATCATATTTTTTATAATTTACATTGCTTTAAAATATTTCACTCCCGAAAGTTGGGGGGACTCTATTTTTATTAATTTTAAAGACATAACTTTCACCTTAGTTTTTTTAAGATTATTATTGAGAGCATTTGAAATTAGTCATACTTTTTATTTAGATATTCAAGATGGATTTGAGGACAAAAAATCTTCTCTGACAAAAAGAGATAGGGCCAAACTAGCTTTGAATAGTTTGCTAGAAATAATTATTTTCTCTATAATTTTGAATTTTATTTTTTATATCTATGACTTAGATAAAGAACCGTCAATTTCTCCAATCTACCAGGAATTTATTAGGTTGATGAATTTGATTCTTTCTACAGGTTCCGTCTCTTTGTTTAACATTTCCTTTGATAATGTAAAAGACGTAGTAACAACATTCTCACCAGAAAAAATATTGCCTCGGATTGTACACATTACTCAAGTTACAACAAGTATTGTTTTATTAACTGTTTGTCTTGGCGCATATATTAATTCCAATACAAAAGAAAGAAAAATTCAAATCCAGAATCAAAAAAACAGGTTGGTAATGATTGAAAAAAGTGCCTCTGGATATCAAAAAGTAATTTTCACTTTAACCAAATACCAAGATATACATTATTTGATGAGTGAAATTCGCAATCTTTATTCGAAAGGAAAAATAACTACTGAAGATTTTAATGAGTATGATAAAGCAATTAGAAACTACACTCTCATAGTGAAAAAACCTTACGATGAAATTGATAAAAATTAGAATGAATATAGTTTTGTCTCAATGTGAATCGTCGTTTTTTGATTCGACGGTTCACATTCAATATTGACATGTTAAGAAAAGTAAAAACGCTTTAACTGTTTTGAAACCTAAATAAATCGTTTATCGTCAAAAAACTCATTCAACCCTATGTTTAATCCATCGCAGAACTTCTGAATTGTACTCACTTTAGGATGTTTCGTCCTCCCATTCATCAACTCTGAAATCGTTGCTTGGTTCAATCCACCCTTTTGGATGACTTGATGAATAGTCATATTTCGTTCCGCTGCGAGCTCCTTCATCCGCTCGATGATTGCCTCGTTCAATTCCATTTGCTCACCCCACGATCAAAGTACTCTCTTCATCCTTATTCTTTATGAACTCTTCTATTCCTCTACCCTACCATAATCTCTTGAAATCAAAGCAATTGTCATTATTTTCTATCTACAATGCGTTATTTTTTTACAGTTGTGCTACAAAACCAAAAATATTGAGTTACTGTTGGTCTCCATCCCTTGTACAGAGCGGATTCGACAATAATCGTCAATTGTAAAATTTCTGACATATCAGAAAACTGATGATTTTTAGACTTAATCCTGTTATATTGGAATCAACAAAAGGAAACATCTGTTTGGTCGCCGCTCTGGTTTACAGAAAGGGGAAGGCTTATGTATCGATTCGGGGAGTGGTTGAAGGAGAACCGTCGGCTCTCGGGCTGGTCACAGGTCGAACTATCAGAGAAGACACTCGGGGAAATCTCGCAACCCGCCATCAGTCAGTATGAACAGAACCTTTCGGTGCCGTCGATCGCGGACATCGATCACCTGGCCCGCGCGTTCGGCCACACGCTCGCAACAGTGCCATGGGATGTCATCGATTTCGGATATGGCGCAAAACGGAACATTACTAAGCTTGAGCGACGCCGATTCGATTTGAAGGACCTACCACAGGCCGACTCGGTCCGTACGTTCGATGGTAAGACGTATGAACTGCATGGATTCCTCGGTATCGAGAGAGAAAGCGGTGAGGCGGTCCAGTTGACGCAACTCTATTACCGGATCCGCACCGTCGTCAGTGATTCCCATGTGTTGGCCAAGCGAAAGAACCCGGATGACGAGCTCATCCACGTCAAGAAGCGAAAAAACGTTCGACAGTAACCGACATCGACGCAGCAGCACATCCTTAAGGATGGTCTCCTCCAATCACATACCGGCGTGTCCCTCACCAGTGACCGGGTGGGCGGGATCTACGCACAGATGGTTCGGCGAGAGTCGCCTAAAACTCGCCACAAGGTCACCGCATCGTTCCGGGTCATCGAAAAACCCTGTACAGCTCCTTATCACAGCAAGGAGCGGAGTTCGTGGGGGAACGGCTAGAAACCCACCGCACTGAATCCGACTGTCCTTAATGATGTGCTGCTGCACATCACGAGATCAAGGGAAGGAAGTGTGTACCGTGGCATCAAAAGAACGAAAACAGAACCGCAGCTTCGCCGAGAAACTCTTACGCATCCGTGGGAAGGACTACGAGGAGTGGCTCGACGAACAACATCAACAGGTCATCCAGGACAACCAGGAACTCATTTTGGAGGCGCTCGAGGCGAAGCTCAGCTTCAAGTCTCCGGCGCACCAGGACTAGGGAGGAAACGACATGGGACTCAATGAGACAGGGCTCAGTTTGCTTCAGTTCTTCCAGGGACTCGCCGTCATCGCCGCCGCCATCGCTTTCGCAATCGGGGGGTTCTACTTCATCTTCGGTGGGGATCGAGGCCGCTCGAAGGCCGTCGGTTGGCTCGTCGGAGGCGCCGTCGGTCTGATCATCGTCATGGGCGCGTTCACGCTCGCCGAGATGGTCGACCAGAACATCAAATTCTAATGCACACTTGCGCAGCGTTCCAATCGGAAGGCTTTTTTTGTTGCTTGAAACGAGAGGAGGAACGAGATGCTGTTTGTACGATTCACCGATGTACCCGACACACGGATCCAGAACTATGAGCGGCTCCCCTTCGCCGAGGCGGTCGTCGCGACCCATGATTTGCACCAGGCACGGAGCGAGGAAGGGACGAGCTGTTCCGGTGACTTCCGGCTCTTCGACCAGAAAGATGAACTGCTCTATCGGGGGACGTTCACATTCGGGACCGAAGGAACGTATCCGAACCTGTATCACCAGGTGAAAGATCGCGTTCAACGGATACGGACAAAGAGGGAGGATAACGCGAAGAAGATATGGCTCCTCGATGAGATCGAGGCCGAGACACCGGACGACTATAAGCGCCAGTCCGTTAAACCAATCACAACTGTCTCGTCGACCTATCAGTCACGGTTGACCCGCCTGCAGCGCCGCCTCATCTACGGGGCGGCCACGGCCGGGATTCTCTTCACCTCCCTGTTCACTGCCACCCAATGGTTCATCGACAAGGAGGCGCACGCTGAGCAGGTAACCGAGGGCGAACAGGCGTGGCTGGATGCTTACGAACAAGCGCTTCAAGGCGAGGAATCCTCGATCATCGATTTACTGGAACGGAAAGACCGGTCCGAGGAAGAAGATGCCCTATTGGTCAACCTCTATTTGGCGGAAGGAGAAGACCAAAAAGCACTCGAGCTCACAGATGACCCCATCCTGATCGAGACAAAACTGGCCGGGCTCAATCTATCCGATAAGGAGAAATTGGAACGGCTCCAGGAATTCCAAGTATCACATCCGACCGATGAGGGCGCATTCGACCTCGCTGTACTGGAAAGGGACTATGAGACCGTGGCCAAGACGAAAGACGTGGAGTGGACTGCTCCCCGCGTCTCTGCGAAAGTGAACGCTTACCTCTATCTCGGGGACATCGAGTCCGCAAATGAGTGGGCGTCCAAAACGAACGACCCTGCCGTACAAAAAAAAGTAGACGAGTACCAAGACATCACGGTCACCATCGACGGGCTGAACGAGAAATTGAAGAAAACCTCTGGCAAGGACACTTCGGCCCGTGAGAAGATTCAATCCGCGATCGCTGCTGAAGAAGTTGACCGAGAAACGATTCTTTATTCAGATTAAGGTAGGTGAAATAATTGAGAACTCAGTCTATATCACCACGATTACCGATACGTCTGGTCTTCCCCGCCTTGTTCTGCCTGTTGGTGGTGCCGGCCGGGATTTTTTATCTGCTGAACGGGGTCTACAACATCATTCGACAAATCATGACTCCGATAGTACAAGACGGGCTGTTGGCCGGGGCGACGATCCCAACGCTCTCACCCTCCTTGTTCTTGGAGGTGAATCTTCCCTCTTCGACCGTCTTGATCGGACTGATGGCGTTCAGTCTGTTCATCGGACTGGTCGTATTCGGCAAGATATGGCTGAACTTCCGAGATCTGCGTGAAAATCAGAAAGGAAGCGCCCGCTTCACCTCATTTGATGAATTGAAGCAACAGTACCGCCGCGTCCCGGACCGGAAGAAGCGGTATGACGGACCTGCCGGCGTCCCTGTCGGACGGGTCAAGAATGAGCTGTTCATCGATGACTCGCCCGTCAACAACCTCGTCATCGGGACGACCCGCTCCGGGAAGGGCGAGACGTTCGTCTTCTCGACGATCGACCTGTACAGCCGGGCGAAGGACCAGGCCAGCCTGATCATCAACGACCCAAAAGGCGAACTCTTCGCCGCCTCGAAGGAGACGCTCGAGCAGCGCGGCTATCAGGTCGAGGTATTGAACCTGATGAACCCGCTCCAATCGATGTCATACAACCTGTTGCAACTGACGATCGACGCATTTCTCGAGGAGAACTATTCGCTCGCCCAACAGTATGCGCGTTCGGTCGCGTTCATGTTGTACCATGACCCGAAGGCACGGGACCCGTTCTGGGCCAACTCGTCGATCGACCTGTGTACGGCGCTCATCCTCGGGCTCTGCGAGGAGGCGAAGGACACGCCGGAAAAGATCAACATGTACAACGTCGCCCTGATGCTCTCGGATCTCGGGTCGCGGACGGTCGTCACGCAGCAAGGGCAGGAAATCTCAGCACTGGACGAGTTCTTTCAGCGCTTTCCGGAGAATCACCCGGCCCGGCTCCAGTTCGCGACGCTCCACTTCTCCGGAGGCCAGACACGAGCGAGTATCCTGGCCAATACGAACGCGAAGCTCGGCATCTTCACATTGAACGGGACCGGAAAGCTGACGTCGATGAACTCGCTCGACATGCGACGCATCGGATTCAACCGTTGGATCAGTGGACGGACTGAACCTTTGACACGGCTCACGTTCATGTTCCCCGACGGGACGACCCATGCGCTCACGACGGACGACGACGGCAGCTTCATCGTATACCATACGTCACCACTCCAAATTGGGGACGTCGTTCAGATCTCGACCGACTCAAGCACTTCGACGATCCAGCTGGAAGCGCATGACGAGTTGAGTGGACGGTTCCGCTACTCCATCGACGGGACGATACAGATCCGTGAGGTGATGCACCAGCTTCGTCCCGTGGCGGTCTTCCTGATCGTCCCGGACTATGACCCGACGTTCAATGTCATCGCGTCGCTCTATATCAAACAGGTGTACACTGCGCTCGCCCGGGTCGCCTCGCAGACGAAACAAGGAAAATGTGAACGCCAGGTCGTCTTCCTACTCGATGAGTTTGGCAACATGCCGCCGATCGAAGGCATGGCCAACATCATCACGGTCTGTCTTGGCCGGAACATGCGCTTCAACCTCGTGATACAGGCCTATTCTCAGCTCGAGAACCTGTACGGCGAGGACTGGAAAACGATCGATGGCAACTGTGGGAACACACATTATCTGTTGACCGCAGACGAGTCGACCGCCGAACTGATCTCGAAGAAGCTCGGTGAGGCGACCATCGTCACGAAATCACGGTCCGGGCAGACGTTCTCGCTCAAGAAATCGAAGACGGAGAACGTGGACGGTCGCCGGCTCATGACGGCGACCGAGGTCATGGGGCTAAAGGAAGGCGAGATGCTCATCATCCGTGTCATCAAGCGTCAGGACACGAAGAAGCGGCGCATTCAGTCGTATCCGATCTTCCTGAGCGGCAAAACAGCGATGAAGTACCGCTACGAATACCTGGCGGACGATTTCGACACGGACCGCTCCCTGCATGACATCGACATCCCCTGTCGTCACGCCGGTCTCGACTTCGAGCAAATTCGTGTCCGTTTCGCCAGGGCAGAAGACGAGACGGATACGAGTGAGCAATCGAATCAGGAAGAAAAACCGTTGACGGTACGGGACGTGTTGCAGGACAGCATCCTCCGCTCGATGTTCGAGGGTCATGACATCGGAGGACTTTCCCTCCCTGAGTTCGAGACGAACCTGAACTTAGGAGTTTACGACGTCACTGACAGCCAGAAGAGCTTTTTGAGTACGATGATCGCGAAGCGACTCGAGAAACTGAAGCAAGGTACACCGTAGAGAGGAGGCCGAACCCATGGCCGAGAGTACGAGAGAGAAGCGAATCCAGAACGAATTGCGTGTCGTCGCGAGAATCATCGAGACGCAGCGCGTCCGCCTCGAACGGGGCGATGTTCTCAACATTCAGACGACCGATGGCTTTCTGACCGTCTATCAGGACGACACCTCAGACACCCCGAAAACTGTTACACTAATAGATAGGTTCGACTTCCGCGTCAATTTAAAAGTCGCGGATCTATTGAAGGGGAAAATCGTCTGACGGAGGGGTAAACGTTATGAGGAAAATCTTGATTGGTGCCCTACTCGGAAGTTCGTTGCTTTTAGCATCGTGTGGTGCCGAAAGTTCAAATTATCTTTCTACGACTTCTGTTGAAGAAATTGCAGATATTAAAACTGAGCAAGAAAGTGCATACGTTCTTGTAGACAGCGACAGTCAAGGTAATGAAGGGGCTTACGTCGATACTGTACGAGAAGTCGCCACGGAAAAAAAGAAAGACGTTCTCTTATTCAATCCATTTCAGCCTAATGGGGAAGATCTTGAAGAACGTTCTACTCAAGAACATCCTGAACTTAAAGGTGGCAGATTGTACGAGATGACTGATGGTAAAATCAGTCGTGAATTAAATGTATCTGCCCTTACAGAAGATGAATTAAAGGATCAAGTTACTAACTTCATTAAATAGCCTCTGAATGGAGGGATTCTATGGGTGATAACGAAGTCGTAAATAAGCTACAAGAGTTCACTGATATCCTTAGTCTCAGTACACTGGTACTGGATGCCCTCCGCTCAATGGGTTGGATTTTAATACGTGGCTTAGCAGTATTGATTGACGGACTTGAAAAAGTGACTGACAGCATATTACTAACGAAAACATTTTTTAATAACTCTCAAGTGGTTGAATTCGTTTCTACGATTCAACCTTTTTTGTACGTTCTTTTAGCAGCTAGCTTCTTATTCACTGGTTACCTCATCAT
The DNA here is from genome assembly GCF_004337085.1 of Exiguobacterium sp. SH5S13. Classification (NCBI taxonomy): domain Bacteria; kingdom Bacillati; phylum Bacillota; class Bacilli; order Caryophanales; genus Exiguobacterium; species Exiguobacterium sp. SH5S13. Next base: position 39,916 of record NZ_SJUS01000028.1, read on the forward strand.
TTTCCAAAAGAAATTTGATCGAGAAGGATTTTTAATCAATCTGTTTATCACATTGCTCATTCTCGGACTCTTATCTCCAACAATGACGCAAGTAAGTGAATTTAGTGATACTGCGATTGATTTCACAACTCAAAACTCTGACGAAAATTCTTCCAGTGAATCGATATCAAATCAGATTTTACGAGAAAACATTCATGACTTGATTGAATATGACCGAAACGATTTTCCCGGTTTGGAAGGTGAGGCTTTGAACTCTTTGCCTCAAAGTCATTTACGAAATATCGACATCAACGAGGTATTCGATAGCAATGAATTTCGCTTGGGAAGTACTGGTGAACAAATCTCTCAGTCCAAACTAACCTGGAATGGTGAAACGATGGGAACCACGAAACTCGATCAAGGTGGCGTCGAGTGGAACAACCAGTATTACTACCGTTATCAGCCGAACTGGTTGACCATCTTCGTCACGCTCGGGATCATGGGATTCACGCTTTTCTCGATCGCCTACAAACTGGCGCGCCTGTCTTTCGAGCTCGCCTTCAACTATGTCTTGGCGATCCTCGTCGCACCGGCCGACCTGCACAGTGGCCAAAAGACGAAGAAGGTCATCCAAAGCATTTTGAACACGTTTCTCGTGATCATCCTGATCTTCGTCTCCATCAAGCTGTACACGATCGGGACCGCCTATCTTGCGGAGACGTTGGATGGGTTCGCCTACCTAATCGCCCTCATCGCCTTCTCAGTCGCGCTGATTGACGGGCCGAACATGGTCGAGCGGCTGTTCGGGATCGATGCCGGACTCAAGCGGGGCTGGGGTGTCGCGCTCGGCGCCTATGCTGCCGGGAAAGGCGTGACCTCGGCCGGTGCCCACGCGGTCTCGAAGGTCGCGCGTGCCACACAAGGCGCACCGAAGATGCCATCGCTCCATGAGGCTGCGACGGCTCGGATGGCTTCGAATGCCATGCCGCAAAGTGATTCACCGCTTAGTGTGGCGACCCAAGCTTCAAAGCGGATGGACGCCGAGAGACAAACCGATCCAGATGGTGTTGCTCAGACGAATCAAACCGCAAGTCGTACTCAACCTGACCAAGACAAACCGACAAGTCCGAAGAACGCTTCGCAACCAAACAACGGTCAAGAATCCGAGTTGGAAGCGCACGGTTCTCCACACGTGAACGAAGCATCGGGCCGCACATCTCCCAAATCGGTCCATGCGACGAATCCTGAATCGAATACAGAAAGTAGACCCGATCATCAAACAACGTCACCGGAGACGCAAAGACCGGAATCACTTCACGATCATTCAAGATCTGGTCATTCTCCAAGCCCTGCTTCATCGACTCTCGAACCGGTCACCGGGTCCATCGATACCACATCCGGATCAGACAATCGTCACAATGAATCGATAGCAAGAAACGACGCGACGTCAGCGACACCTCATGAGGCACCACATTCAAACGATTCATCCTCGTCTTCGTCCTCTGCGACAGATTCGAGTGATACGGCAACAGAGAAACGCCAAGGACGCGCCCGCCGGACCATCCATCAAGAGACCGTGCTCGACGTCGAGACCGAGGTCATCGAACAGGTGCGCGAGAACCAGACATACCGTCATAGCCAGCACCATGATGAGTCGCGACGGATTTATCCGACTTCGCCGCCTAAACCTGACAACATCAAGAAAAAGGAGTGATGACCCATGCGCAAATACCGGATCCCGAACGAGGTCACGACCGAACTGAAGATCAATAAGATGCTCTATCTGCATGACTTCCTGTTCCTCGTCGGGCTCATCGTGCTCCGGCTCGTGACGCTCCCGTTCATCCCGTCGGTGCTGCACATCCCGTTCACGGTCTTCCTCGTCGTTTTCGGGCTGTTCATGGTGCTCCGGCCGGCGACGAACCCACAAAAGCGGATGGTTCACGCGCTCTACTACGCACTCGTCAAACGGAAAGACACCTATCTCGCACTCGACGCGCACACGAAAGGACGTGATTGAGATGGCTTTTATCGAGGAGTCGCTACAAGAACCGAGACGCACAGGCACCTGGCTCGACGAACAGGACGTGGTCGAGAAACGGAAAGTCAAAGACAAAGTCATCGTCAAACCGACGGTCGCTGAACTGATGCCGGTCGTCGACATCACCGGGACCGAGGCGTTCGAGATGCGGGACGGGACCTATCTCGACATGGTTCAGCTCACGTCGAAGGACATCTACTCTTTAAATGAGGAGGAGAAAGATCATGACGTGTTCTCGCTCGCCTATCTCCTGCAGGCATATACGCACCCACTCAAGGTCGTGCCGCTGAACACACCGCTCAGTCTCGAGCGGCAGAAGATCAGCATCGAACGACAGATTCGACAAAATCAAACACCGGCCTACCTGCCTTTCTTAATCAAGAAGAAGCAGGAGCTCGAATACCTCGAGGAGCATCGCACCAATCGCGATTATCTCCTCTTTTTTTATGCCGACGACGAGCGGACGTTACGCGAACGGAAGACACATCTCTCTAAACTGCTCCGCCGCTCGAACCCGATGCGCGAGCTGACGCTCGACCAGAAGGTCCATGTGCTCTATCAACTGAACAACCCGAACACGAAACCGCAACTCGACGCCTGAAGAAAGGAGTGACGCGCATGTGGCAGCGCCTGCGTGACAAGTTATCTAAACAACAGGATCCGGAGACCGTCAAAATCGAGAAAGGCTATAACCCCGACGTCATCGCCAAAATCCAGCCGCAGGGCGGTATCCGATTCGATGCCAATTTCGTCCGACTCGGGGACGGCTACCTGTCGTGCCTCCACGTCTATAAATATCAGTCGCTCGTCTATGACTACTGGCTCGAACCGATTTTGAACATGCAGGGCGTTTTGACGACGCTCGACATCGGGACGGCCGACAAGCGCGAGATCATCCAGACCATCAACAAGTCGATGGCCGAACAGAACACACGCTTCGAGAACGCGAAGGACAACATCGACCGCATCGAC
>NZ_SJUS01000029.1:0-41920 GCF_004337085.1 Exiguobacterium sp. SH5S13
ACGGAAGTTCATCGCCGTGGGCATCGGGGGAAGTGCAAAGAAGGGGTCCGGCCACCGAAAATCGGTGACCGAACCCCTCTTTTTATTGAAAAGCTTTAAAACAGGCTAGTTATGTCCCAGCCTCTTTCGTCAATAAGCGAGCGTTCCGAGTTTGACCGACGTGTAGCGGTGCAACTCGCGCACGTCGGCGATCCCGGTCTTGACCATCATATCGCGCATGAGCAGGGCGCAGACGCGGGCGTCCTCGGCGGCATCGTGGTGGATGAACGGAACGTTCAAATGCTCGGCCATCGTGTTCAACTTATGGTTCGGTAGCCCCGGATAGAGCTTGCGGGACAACTTGACGGTACAGCCGTATTCAATCGTCGGGAAAGAGAACAAGTCGTACTTGGCGATCGCTTTTCGGAGCGCGCCTATGTCGAACGCGGCGTTATGGGCCATGACGACGTCGACGGCGTTCAGAATCGGGTAGAGCTGTTCGAGCACTTCGGGTAATGCTGGGGCGTCCCAGACGTCGCTCGGGCGAATCCCGTGGACGCGAATATTGCCTTGGTCAAAGTCTTCCTCAGGATTGACGAGCCATTGGTTCGTCTCGACGACTTCACCGTCTGTCAGTAGACTCCAACCGACAGAGCAGATGCTCCGACTGTCGCGATTGGCCGTCTCGACATCGATGGCTAGAATAGAATGTGGCATAAAAGTTCCTCTCTTCTCAAAAAATCTGTACAAAAAAAGTCTAACACAAGGTTAGACGGGAAAGCGATCATGCGGCCGAGAGATGCCGGCACGCCTCGGCGCAGCGCAAGCAAGCTTCAGAGCAACGTTGGCAATGGTCGTACAAGTGACGCCCGCATTCGACGGCACACGTATCACACACTTGCGCACAGAGCGCCGCGATCGGTCTTGTGAACGCCGAGTCGGTTTCGAGCGCGTTCAAGGTGAGCGTGGCGACTTCGGCGCATTCTTTCGTCAACCGGATGCATTCCGAGACCATCAGCAGATCTTCTTCTTGTAAACATTTCGAGAAGCAATGATTGCTCGCTCGGATACAATCGATCACGGCCAAAATCGTCTCTTCGACAGCGGCTCGGTTCATTGGAAGTCCCCCTTAAGATAAATGATGTCTTACAATCATTACCCGGTTCGTGTCGACTTAAACCGAGGCGGGGACACGAAAAAAGTCGGTCCACATCAGTGGACCGACTTAAGGAATGGAGCATAGCGGGCTCGAACCGCTGACCTCCACGCTGCCAGCGTGGCGCTCTCCCAGCTGAGCTAATGCCCCGTTGGAAATTATTATATCATTCTAATAAATGATTTGGCAACAAGAAAAACGAAAGAACTTTGAAAATCATTTTTGAAGTTTATTGGGCGCTAGAGCCGGGAAGAACAGACAGAATGTTATATTAAGAAAGCAGGTGCAACATATGGAGATGATTTTGCTGGCGCTACTGCCCGCACTCATGTGGGGGAGTATCCCGCTTATCGTATCTATTGTCGGCGGCAAGCCGATTCAACAATTGGTCGGCACGACGATCGGCGCGATGGTAATGGCGACTGTCATCGAGCTCGTCTTCAAACCAGAGTTCACGACGCTCGCGATCGTGACTGGTTTCATATCGGGTGTGTTCTGGGCGCTCGGACAATACCTTCAATTCCAGTCATTCCAAATTTTGAGCGTCTCGAAAGCGATGCCAATCAGTACAGGGATGCAGCTTGTCGGGACATCACTGTTCGGGGTCATCGTCCTTGGGGACTGGAAGACGCCGACTGAACTATGGCTCGGCTTCTCGGCCCTCGTCTTGATCATCATCGGGGCCGTCATGACGTCATATCAACAACATAAAGAATCTGACAGCAGTAGTGCTTTGAAAAAAGGGCTACTCGTGCTGCTCGTTTCGAGCATCGGTTACGTGACGTACGCCGTCCTCACCAACTACTTTGAGGTCGATGGCATCACCGCCATCCTACCGCAGTCACTCGGGATGTTCATCGCCGCGCTCTTGTTCAGTCTTCGTGAAAAAGATGTGAAAAAGTTTGATCCGAAGACGTTCAAGAACATCTTCGCCGGGCTTGCCTGGGGGATCGGGAACTTCGGGTTGTTCGTCTCGAGCGGAGAAGTCGGCATCGCCACGTCGTTCGCACTGTCTCAACTGAACGTCGTCGTCGCGACACTCGGTGGCATTTACTTGCTAAAAGAAGAAAAGACGTCGAAAGAACGCGTCTTCGTGTTTATGGGGATCGGTCTGATCGTGGTCGCCGGTTTTATGTTAGGGCTCGCGAAGAGCTAAAAAAACGACGGGTATGAGGCCCGTCGTTGTCAGCTTGTCCACGTCTGGTCGATGAACTCGTCACGGCCAGATTGTTTCCGGTCCGCTTTATAGTGGGCCGGATTTTTTTTATGATAATCTTGATGATAGTCTTCGGCCGGGTAAAAGACGTCAGCCGGTAAGATTTTCGTCACAATCGGTTGTTTGAACTTTCCGCTCGCAGCGAGCGCGTCGCGGCTCTGTTCTGCTTTCACGCGTTGTTCTTCCGTATGATAGAAGATGGCGGGCGCATATTGTTGCCCGCGGTCTTGGAACTGGCCGCCGTCGTCGGTCGGGTCAGTCTGAATCCAATACAGTTCGAGCAAGCGCTCATACGCGAACTGAGACGGATCGAACGTGATCTCGACGACCTCGTAATGACCGCTCGTGCCTGTCTTGACGTCTTTATACGTCGGATTGTCGACGTGTCCGCCCGTATAGCCGGATACGATGCCTTCGATGCCTGGCTGTTCCTCGAACGGTGTCACCATGCACCAAAAACAACCGCCTGCGAATGTAGCTTTTTCCAAAATAAAATCCCCCTCATGTTCATTCCAAAAAAAGCGCCCATGTCATCGACATGAGCGTTTTGTCATATCGTCCAAGGCGATGCCTTGCTGGAAGTAGCACCTTGCCGAAGCAGGTTGCTGTGAAGTCATAGAGCCAGGTCTCTCGTTCACTCAAGATATCGATATGTAGTTGGTGACAGCATCATATCATCTGTCTCGTTTAAACGTCAACGATTTGGTGTGCGCCGAAGTTGAAATAGCGTGGCACCAACAATCAAGATAATGAGGGCGATGGACGCAGGGAATGCCCACGGCAAATCATCCCCGAACAATTGTAGAAAGAACAGGGCGAACACGGACAGTAAAACAAGGATGTAAGAGCGGGACATGGCTACCTCCAATAACGTTTCTTCTAGTGTATCAAGTTGCACATCCAATGGCGATAAAAAGAAGGGGATTCGATGCATTCAGCGAATACCGAATAACATTGCCTATAAGGAGTGAATTGGATGCAAGACTTATTTGAACTAGACATCGAGACCGCACAGTGCGGCTATAAAGAAGGGACGTTCACGGCCCGGGACGTGACGGCCTACTATTTGACACGGATCGCTAGCTTGAACGATAAACTGAAAGCGGTCATCCAAGTGAACCCGGACGCGTTGTTCGAGGCGGAGGCGGCCGACCGTGCCTACCGACGCGGAGACCGGCTGCCACTCCTCGGTATTCCCGTTTTACTCAAGGACAACATCGAGACGGCGGGACTCATGAGGACGACTGCCGGCGCCGTGGCGCTCGAGCATCACTTTGCGGGTCGTGACGCTGAACTCGTCCGCCGCCTCCGTGAGCATGGGGCGGTCATTCTCGGCAAAACCAACTTATCGGAATGGGCCAATTTTTTGACGGAGGACATGCCGAACGGATGGAGCGGGGTCGGTGGCCAGACGCTCAATCCGTATGGTGACAATCTCGACGTCGGCGGTTCGAGCTCTGGCTCGGCGGCTGCCGTTGCGGCGAACTTGACGATGCTCGCCGTCGGCAGCGAGACGAGCGGGTCGATCATCCATCCGAGCGTCCATAACGGCATCGTCGGCATCAAACCGACGGTCGGGCTCATCAGCCGGAGTGGGATCATCCCGATTTCGCGGTCGCAAGATACGGCAGGTCCGATGGCGCGGACGCTCCGCGACGCGGTGCTCGCACTAGAAGCGATGTGCGGGGAAGACGGCTCGGACCCGGCGACGACACATCTGCCGGCCGGTCCACCGTACCGGACGTGTCTCGACGAACGTCAAGCCGTCGGCATGCGCGTCGGTTTCGTGAAGACGGAACTGTCGGATGAAGAACAGACGCTCTATCAAGAAGCGCTGGCGTTACTCAAAGCGAGCGGGGTCGAGCTCGTCGAAGTCGACCTGCCGTCAAACGACGGACTTGACCAAGGCGACGTCCTCTACCATGAGTTCAAGCTCGGGATTGAGGCGTATTTGGCGACGACAGCGCTCCCATATGAAACGCTCAAGGACGTGATGGACTGGAACAAGCGTCACCCGGAAACGATCCCGCACGGACAAGTTACGTTCGAGAAAGCGAATCAGTTATCAGGGCGTTTGACCGAGTCGAGCTACCTCGAGCGACGCTTAGCCGATGTCCGGCAAGCGAAAACGGACGGCCTCGATCGTTTATTGATGGAACAAACGCTTCACGCCCTGGCGTTGCCACACGACTTGAATTACGATATGGCGGCGAAGGCAGGGCACCCGACGGTCACGATCCCATATAAGCCCAAACAGAGCGGGGCACCTTTCGGGCTGTCATTCACGGGTACGAGCTATGCGGAACGAGACCTCATCCGCATCGCCTACGCGTTCGAACGCCACGTGACGCGTCCGATCCCGCCTATGTAAGAACGTTGCACCTGTCGCTCACGTCCGCTACAATGGTACGTATGCGGATTGAAGAAAGGACAGATTACAATGAAATCATCTATATATGGGCTGACATTTGATCAGCTGTCGGACGCTTGCGTATCTTGGGGATACAGTGCCTACCACGCCAGACAAATATGGGACTCGCTTTACATCGACCGTGTCAGACGGCTCGACGAGATCGCGGTTCGTCCCGAAGTGCGCGAACAGCTTGAGGCGAACTATGCGCTGACGACACAAGAACTGTTCGTCAAACAAGAAGCGGGTGACGGCACGGTCAAATTCTTACTTAAACTGCACGACGGGCATTATATCGAAACGGTGCTCATGCGCCATAAGTATGGACGTTCCGTCTGTGTGACGACACAAGTCGGGTGCAACATCGGCTGTAGTTTCTGTGCGAGCGGCCTCTTGAAAAAAACACGCGACTTGACGGCCGGCGAGGTCGTCGAACAGATCATGACCGTCCAACACTATTTAGACGAGGTCGGTGAAGGTGACCGCGTCAGCCACATCGTCGTCATGGGAATCGGGGAGCCGTTCGATAACTTTGATAACTTGGTCGACTTCCTCCGTGTCGTCAAAGACGATCGCGGTCTCGCGATCGCTCCTCGTAAAATCAACGTCTCGACGAGTGGACTCGCCGACAAGATCTACAAGTTCGCGGACCTTGACCTGCGCATCAACTTGGCCCTCTCGCTGCACGCGCCGAACGATGCGCTGCGGACGAGAATCATGAAGATCAACCGGGCGTTCCCGCTCGATAAACTGATGCCGGCGATCCGCTACTACGTCGAGAAGACGAATAAACGGATCACGTTCGAGTACATCTTGCTCTCGAAAGTGAACGACTTGCCAGAACATGCCGAAGAACTCGCGGCGTTGATCAATGACATCAAAGACAAGTCTTACGTCAACTTGATCCCATACAACCCGGTCAACGAGCACATCCAGTACGAACGGAGTACGACCGAGGACATCATGGCGTTTTACGACGTCTTGAAAAAACGGGGCATCAATACGGGCGTGCGTCTCGAGCACGGGACCGATATCGATGCGGCATGCGGTCAATTACGCAGTAAACAAATGAACGTCGAAGGCGCCAAATAAACGAGCGCTCCGGATCGGTTTCGATTCGGAGCGTTTTTATCGTGCCCGGGCGTATAATGCGTCAGACGAGAAATATCTTTAAACATTTTTGTGAATGATGAATAGTCCTTACCCCCTCAGGGAATAGTCTTTTGATATCAAAGCAGAGAGTGGAGGCAATTCAATGGAGACAGTAAACGCTACGTTATGGATTCGAGTCAGAAACACGCTCGGGGAAGGGCCTTGCTGGGACGCTGAACTGAAGCGGTTCTACTGGGTCGATATCGAAGGGCACGCGCTCTGGTGGTACGATGAGAAAGAAGATGAATTATCTTCGTTTGATATGGGACAGCAGGTCGGGTTTGTCGTCCCTAAAGTGACCGACGGCGTGATCGTCGGATTGAAGGATGGTATCTATGAGTGGGATGAAACGTCGAAACAACTCGATAAACTCGTCGAACTTGATGACCCGGAAGGTGTCCTTCGCTTCAACGATGGGAAAGCCGACCCGTACGGTCGTGTCTTCGCCGGGACGCTCCACTTAAAAGACGAGTCTGAGCAGGCGACGTTGTTCCGCTTGAACCGCGACGGCACGACCGAGGTCATGTTGAGCGGATTGACGTTATCGAACGGGTTGACGTGGTCACCTGACCATACGTCGTTTTACCATATCGATACGCCGACCGAGACGGTTCGCAAGTTCCCGTTCGATTTGAAAACGGGCACGCTCGGGGAAGGTGAGGTCGTCATTGATTTCAAGAATGAGGACGGGTTCCCGGACGGCATGACGTCGGATGAAGACGGCTTTTTATGGATTGCCCACTTTGCAGGCGGGCGCGTCACGCGGTGGAATCCGGAGACGGGACAAAAAGTGCTTGAAGTCATCGTCCCGGCGCCGAACGTCACGTCGTGTAGTTTTATCGGGGATGACTTAAAACAATTGGCAATCACGACGGCACGGGAAGGCATGGACGACGAGGCGCTCGCCGCTCATCCGGATGCGGGTTCGGTCTTCAAGATCGATACGGACGTGAAAGGGATGCCACTTTATCGGTTTGGTCGTTAAGGAGGGAAGGCTATGGTGAAGCGATTGCTCGTGCGAGCGGGAATCGGATTGGCACTAGCGGCGGTGGCTCGGGTCGGGATTCAAAAGATATTGGACGACCGGGCCCGGAAAGAAGACCATACGTATCTTGAACCAAAGTGGGACGAGACGCCGAGTGTGGATGCCGATAAGGATGATGACGAGGTCGGATTGACGCAACTTGATTCGATTTACCGGGCCGATTGGCAAGCGAACACGTATCCTCGCTCTGAGGCAGAACGGAAAGCGTTAGAAGAATAACCGGTACGAAGAACATATCCAGAGCTTTTTCTTCGGCCGTCGAGGCCTCAGAAAAAGACAAATGGCCGCTAGATGGCGACCGTTTGCGTTGCTCGTTCGATGGCGCCCCGACTCCTGCAGGAAAGCAATCCAACGGAGACCCAGCAGCGACGCGAGTCGCGATGTGGCTCCGGGATTGCCTGCGGAAAGCATGGGCGCCGGAAGGACGAGCGATAACAATTATGTTAGTCAACAAGAAAACACGCTCCTTTTGAGCGTGTATTTTTGTTGACAACGGACGTGATCCCGTTCATTATCTAAAAAGTAATGATTACGATTTAAAGGTGGTATACATCATGAAACGAATTCCGATCACAGTCTTGTCCGGATATTTGGGAAGTGGCAAGACGACGTTGCTCAATCATATGTTGAACAATCGGGACGGTAAAAAATATGCCGTCATCGTGAACGATATGAGTGAACTGAACATCGATGAGCGATTGATTGAAGGGGCGGGCTTTTCGCGGACGGACGAGAAGTTGTTGGAGCTGTCTAACGGTTGCATCTGCTGCACGTTGCGAGAAGATTTACTCGAGGCGGTCAGCGAGATCGCGACTGACCGACAGCTCGACGGCATCATCATCGAGTCGTCAGGCATCTCAGAACCGATCCCGGTCGCGCAGACGTTTACATATGCGGATGAAGCCTTGGGTATCGACTTGACGAGCCGGGTGTATGTTGACGCGATGGTGACGGTCGTCGACGCATATCGATTTTTAAAAGATTTCAATTCGGGCGAATCGCTGCATGAACGTAAACAGGCGGTCGGCACGGATGACGTCCGGGAAGTCGTCGATCTACTCGTCGACCAAGTCGAATTTGCGGACATCATCGTCCTCAACAAGGCGGACCGGGTCACGGAAGCCGAACTGAATGAGATTGCGGGTCTGCTTCGTGCGCTAAACCCAGCAGCGAGGTTACTGACAAGCACATACGGCAACGTGAGTTTGTCTGACATTTTAAACGTGAACCTGTTCGACTTTGACCAGGCGATGCACGCCGCCGGATGGATCCAAGAGCTCGAGACAGACGACCATACCCCTGAAACCGAAGAATACGGCATCAGTTCATTCGTCTATCGCCGCCGCCGTCCGTTCCATCCCGAGCGGTTGCTCGCGTGGATCGAACAGTTCCCGGAAGAAATCGTCCGGGCCAAAGGGTTTTTATGGATCGCTTCTCGGAGCGACATCGCCTGCTTGTTCTCACAAGCGGGGTACGCGTCGACGCTCGAACACGCCGGCCGCTGGTTGGCGACACTCCCGGAAGTAGAGCGACAGCAGATGTTTGCCGCCGAACCAGAGCTCGAGACGGATTACATCGAGCCGTATGGGGATCGACAGACCGAGCTCGTGTTAATCGGTCAGCGGATGGACCGTGAGCCTGTCGAGCGTGAACTCGACCGTTGTCTGCTGTCGGATGAGGAGATGGCGTCAGATTGGTCGACGCTCTCGGACAACTTGCCGGGATATGACGCGGTACGGACATACGAATAAGAGACAAAACAGGACGACTCATTTCGAGTCGTCCTGTTTTGTCTCTTTCAAGATCTTAAATTTCGGTTTGATCGATTCGTTATTGAACGCTTCGAGTATCGTATTTTCGTTGGCCATGCGAATTTGTTGCGGTTCGCCTTTTGACGTCGTACCGATACAATACATGCTCGCCTCATGCTCGGCGAATAACGTCTTGTACAGTGTGGAATGGTGCATGAGGCGTCCGGGTGAGCCCCAACCGACGATGATCATGCCGCCGCTCGTCTCGACCTCGTCGAGCGTCTCTTCCACGTAATGAAAATTCACTTCGTCGAGTTGGGACTCGACGTAGGGTAGGTTGTCATTGATGGCGAGCGTCGGGACGAGACTGATGACGCGCATCTCGCGGATCGGTTTGTCCAAATGGTTCCGCATGAGCATGTAGGCACGTTGAGATGTCGTACCTGATAAGAACGCATCGCTCATCCGTGGAGAATAGATGATGACGGCACAAATTACCCCATCGACGACATCGGTGAATTCATACGTTCGCATGTAACGCTTTGTCTTGTCTTCGTTAAATATCGATTTGACTCGAATCGTCACTTCCTCGATATGCGTGTTCATGTTGTTTCCTCACTTTAACCAAATAGTGCCGGGTCATGCCCAGCCTGCGAACCAATCGAGATACCGGATCGTATACCGGGCGACCTGCTGCGTTGTCGTCGTCGCGTCACCAGGCAGTAACGACAGCTCGTCCTGGTACTGCTCATAAAAGGACATGACGTCTGACACGTACTGGTCACTCCGGTTGTATTCAAAGATGGCGTTTTGAATCGAGTCGACCGAATCAGTCGTCTGCCCGCCGTGCTCGCTCAAATAGTAAGCGGCGGCATGGGCCGAGTCGACCAAACTATGAGGGTCGGCCTTGCCGTCATCATCCCCGTCTCGGCCTAAGCCGCCGTACTGCTCAATCAGCGTCAAGTCGGTCAAATCGACTTCGTCTTCCGGGACATCACCTTTTTGGTCATCCGTATCGTACTGCCAACCGAGCCACGTCCGCGGCATAAATTGGAACGGTCCGATCGCGCCGACCGAAGAGCGCATCGATGAACTGTGCGAGAAGATCGTCTCGACACGGTGGACGGCGGCGAGTAGCCGCCAATCGACGTCATAGGTGGCCGCGGCTTCCTTGTAGACGTCTTGGTGGACCGCCGGGATACCGTGGTCACCGTAATAGGCCCGGTAGAGGGCGTTGTTCACTTTATCATGTTGACCAAACCAGCCGATTGCGCCGAGGCACAGCACGATCACAAGCATTACGCCGGTCAGTCGCAGCATCATTCGTTTCAAGATTCCGCCTCCTAGCTTTCTAGACAATACCCGAATAGTGTAGCATATAGCTAACAGGAAGGACAGGAGAGGATATAGATGCTTGAACAGGTCGTCTTTACGATTATTCTTGCGTATTTATTGATCGTACAACTATTCAACGCCCGGCTCGTGAAGCCGATGATCGAGGCGCTCGGGAGAACCCGTGTCTATGAAGAGACGATCAAGTCGGCATGGGGGCTGAGCCTGCTCTTACTAGCGCTCGTCTTCTTGTTCCAAGTCCCGCCGGAAGCGGTCGGTCTCGGGTTCGCGCCGCCGGATGGGGACGGGCGCGCCTGGCAGTATTTCTTCTTTTCGACCATAGTCATCTCAGGTCTCATCGCGTTCTATTTGCTCGTCAAGACGTCGGCCGCGTTACGGACAAAGCTTCGGCCGTTTTACGGGCTTGAGATTGAACGGTTGCTCCTTCCGCGCACGACCGACGAAGCGAGGGCGTGGGGCGCAGTATCGTTCACGGCCGGGGCGACCGAAGAGTTCATATTCCGCGGCGTCCTCTTGTATACGATTTCTTTATACACGGACGTCCCGGATGCGACGCTCGCCATCATCGGGGGCGGGCTGTTCGGTCTGGCCCATGCGTACCAGGGTCCGAAAGGGGTTGTCACGACGGGCCTTGTCGGTTTCCTGTTCGGCTATTTATATTTGGCGATGGGAATGTTGTGGCCGCTGATCCTCATCCATACGTTGCTCGACTTGATCGCCGGGCCGATTCACGTCACCGACGCAAAAACTGACTGACAGCGTTCTCGTAGGCAGGTTGGTCTTTTAAGATGCAATTCGTATGCTCGGCGCCGTGAATGAGTGCGAGCGCGTTCTGACGGTTGAGTGCGTTCATCTCGACGGACATCCAGGTCGGGACAAAGTCGTCTTTCGTGCCATGGATGAACAGCACCGGTGCAGTGATTGATGCGAGCGCTGCTTTTGGTCGGACTTGCCGCATCGTGAACCGGGCCCGACTCCACAAGAAGTAATCGATACCGGGCAACAACAAGTCACCCGGTAAGCGATGCAGCACGTTCAATTGGTAGCGCATGAGTTGCCTCATGTCATCGAACGGGCACTCGGCGATCAAAAAATCCACATCAGTGAGCGGGCCGGCCTGAAGAATCGTCGCGGCACCCATCGATACGCCGTGGAGCCCGACTTGATCGACCGTCTCATGGTCACGTAACCACTCGACCCAGTCGACGATGTCATGTTTCTCGTGGTATCCGTACGAGGCGTACACCCCTTCCGACTCTCCGTGTGAGCGCAAGTCGACCGCAAGCAAGTTATAGCCGAGCCGGTGGAACATCGCCAAGTGCGGTGCCATAAAGCTGTGGGAGGCCGTATAACCGTGGACAAAAACAACCCACTTTTTATGATTATTGTTCCGATAGACCCGGCCATACAGACGGTAGCCGTCACGGGAACGGAGGGAGACGTGCTCGAACGGCACGTCGTGATAAAAGGATTGATCTTCTTTCGTATAGGGTGCTAAGAGCATCTCGGGCGTCTTACGTTTTCCGCGAGTCATCCGCTTGAACGCGTAATAACTGACGGCGTAATAGCCTGTGAACAAAGTCGCGAGACCGTACTTCCATTTTTTCTGCATATAAAACCGCTCCCTTCTCCATTATTGTACCCGAAACGAATCGTTTCGTTCACGTTCGAGTTACTAATGTCCGAGCATATGTGACCGAATTGTCTATGGAAGTGTGAACAAGGATATTTGCCCCGTGAGTCGTTTGACATTATGCTGAAACGGCAGAAACGAAGGAGGCGGATGGACGTGACGCGTGAAGCGATGTATCGGATGATTCAAGCTTGTTTAATGGGGCGGACGGATTACGTGACCGAAGAGGGGATCAGCATCTATCACCGGGGGACGCACGAGACCACACATTTGTCGCCTGTGCTCGATGCGTTGATCGAATGTTACTTGACCGGGACAACTCGCAGCATTCATCTGTCGCTACATACGCTCGCGGTAACCGCAGGCGTCAAACCAGATGAGGCGATGCGGGCGCTCCTGGCGTTATCCGACGTCTTCCTCGTCTCACACCATATCGAAGAGAGGCTCCTGAAGATTCAACAGATTGACATCGATGTGATGCGTACGTTATCCGTTCACATCACGTTCAGCGCCTGGTTGTCCTATCATCTCGACCTCATCCGTCATCCGGAAAAGCATCGGGTGGGTTGATGAACACTTCAACACGCGGTCATAGATACTGAAAGAAGAGGAGCGTCATCCCTTCCGGGTCGGCGCTCCTCTTCTCATAATCAGTTAAAGTTTTTCAATCTCCCCGATCAGAAGCGGGGATTCCCCATGCTAGCGCCCCCGATTAAGCCGTTAGTGTGCGAGCATGTTACAGCGTTTCGAGCTGACCGTCTCGTAGACGGAGCACCCGGTCGCACACATCAAGCATGCGCTCATCGTGGGTGATGACGATCACTCGTTTGTTCCGTTCATGCGCCGCTGCGGCGAGACGCTCCATAACGAGGCGGCCGTTCGTATAATCGAGACTTGCTGTCGGTTCATCAGCCAACAGGAGCAACGGGTCATTGATGAGCGCGCGGGCCACAGCGACCCGTTGCCGTTCGCCGCCGGAGAGACGATTCGGCAACTCGTTCAATCGATGGCCGAGTCCGAAATCTGTCAACAGCTGTTTCGCGTCGCCGTCTGTGTCACTTTCCGCCTGAATGAGTGCAAGTTGTTCAATGACCGTCAAATACGGGACGAGGTGGGCGTCTTGAAAGACGAACCCGATCTCATTGAGGCGTAACTTCCGTCTCGCTTCTTCGTCGAGTGTAAATACATCGACCGTATCGAGATAGAGTGCCCCGGCATCCGGCTGTTTCAATAACCCGAGAATTTGCAGGAGCGTACTCTTCCCGCTACCGCTCGGTCCGACGATCCCGATGCACTCACCAGGAGAGACGGTCAAGTCGATCCCAGACAAAATCGGTTGTTCATATGCGTGATGAATGCCAGTCAGTTTCATGTCATTCGACCTCCTAAGGCGTCAGCTGCGTCGAGCCGGCGTAGTGTTTGTAGTGGCAAGATCGTCCCAAGGAGCGAGATGAGGACGAAGAGTGCGCTAAAGAGCATCACGTTCGCAAGCTCAAATTGAAATGGAATCGCTTCTGGGACGATACGTGTCGACAGCCATGTGATCAGTGACGCGACGCCGCTCGCGAAGACGACGGTGACGAACACTTGGCTGACGAGCGCTGTGCCGATCGAACGTGTCCGAATGCCGATTGCTTTTAAAATCCCGAGCTCTGGCAACTTTTGTAGCGTCACCATATAGAAGAATGCTGTCAAGATGAATGCGCCGATTACTAATAGAAAACCGCGCATCATATCGAACGTGCCTTGTTCGGCCGAATAGCCAGGAACGGACTCGATGATTTCTTGTTTCGTGTACGCGGAGAGGGACGTGTCGCCTTCTCCAAGTAAAGCAGACACGTAAGTCGGACCACCGGCCGCCTGTTGATAGGCGGCCCATGTCTCCATCGTCGTCCAGACGACCGGGGCGTGGCTGAACCGTCCATCCGTCACGCCGGCGATGGTGAAGCGATACCCACTCGTGAAATCTTCGACCGTATCTCCAACGACAAATGTCTCAAGAAAACTCGGGTCGACGAGCACTTCCCCGACGGCGAGGTCGAGTGACGGTCCAACCGACGAATCGGCCGGCAAGGCGAAAACGGTCGCATCGACTTTCGTCTCGTTCACGAACGTGAGCGGTTTGACGGCAAGGGGTGTCAAACCGTCCGTTGGCGCTTGTTCGATGAACGATCGCGTCAATTGACCTTCCGCGTCAGCGGACAAGTGAAACGTGTCTGTATCAAGTTCACGTACGATCGCACCGTTATCGTAAGCGAGCCCATCGGCGAGTCCGGTGATCAGCGTCGTCAACAAGACGATGAGCAGCGTGATCACAAAAATGAGCGAGAACCTCCGTTTTTGACGCCACATTTCTTTCAGTCCTAACTCCATAAAAAAACCTCCTTCATGTCGATGAAGGAAGCATAGCTGACGAACATGAACGGAATATGAACAAACCTACAAGCGAACGATAAAGACGCTGCCACGCCCGAGCTCTGAAGTGACGAGGAGCTCCCCGCCGTGCAAGCGGACGATGTCATTCGCGATCGCGAGCCCGAGTCCGGTGCCGCGACTCGTCCGGGACAGATCGGCTTTATAGAAGCGTTCGAACAAGCGAGCCTTTGTCGCATCGTCCATGCCGACACCTTCGTCTTGGATCGAGACGGTCGGACGTGTCTCCTCGTAGGCCCGGATCGTGATCATCCCGCCCTCATGTGAGGCATGAATCGCATTGGACAACAAGTTGGACCAAACTTGCGACAACAAGACGGGGTCGCCCGTGACGACGAGCGACGCATCGAGATCCGTCGTGACGGCGACTCCTTTTTGATCGAGTTCGAACGCGTGCATGCGAATCACGTCTTCGATGGAGCGGCTAATCGCGACCTCGGTCTGGAGAGACACGTTGGCCTCATCTAGACGGGCGAGCATCAACAGCTGTTTGGTCAACCCTGACAGACGTTCCGTCTCATTCCGGATGATCGTCGCATATTCTTTCGCCTCGCCTGTGGACTGATCGGCCAGAATATTCGCATAGCCTGTGAGTGAAGTGAGCGGTGATTGGAATTCGTGCGATACGTTCGAGACGAATCGTCGCCGTTCACCTTCTGACTTTTCGAGTGAATCGACCATGTGGGCGAAACGACGTGCGAGCGTACCGATCTCATCATGCCGATTGAGCGGGAGCGAGCTCGGGCGCTCTCCGGAGGCGACAGAGCTCGTCGCAGCCGTGAGGATTTTAAGCGGCCGGACGAGCAGCGTGGTCGCCAAGGCGATCAAGATGAAAGCCGAAGCGGTCAGAACGGCGAAAAATAGTCCGACGAACAGATGAAGCTCACGAATTTGGGCACCTAAGTCCGGACGTAGGAAGACGGCATCATCCCCGTCAGCCCCTGCGACGTTGAAGCCGTACGTATTGATGACCTCGTTATCGAACAGACCGAGCAAAAACAAATGGAACGGGTAATCGCGCATCCCTTCATAGGCGATGCCCGAGCGGACCGCATCGATCGTTTCGTCATCGATCGTCTCGTCCCGGAACGTGCCACCGTAACGCATGATGCGATCGTCAGGTTTGACGACGAACAGTTGGTAGCCGCTTTGAGCGAGCAACGAATAAAATGCGGTCTCGTCCTGATCGGTATGATTGTCAAAGTAGCCGCGCGCGGAACTTGCCATCTGTTCAGTCTTCGCGCTATACGATGGCTGCCACCATGTGTAATAGGCGACGTTACTGACGAGCAGGGCGATGGCACCCGACAAGAGTAAAATCATGAACACGGTCACGACGATTCGCGAATAGAGCGATCTCATGGCTTCACCTCGAGCGTGTAGCCGATGCCCCGGACGGTTCGGATCATGACCGTCTCATCAGGTAGGCGGCTACGGAGCCGTTTGATGTGGACGTCGATCGTCCGGTCGTCACCGTCAAACTCTAACCCCCACACGTTCTCGATCAGCTCGTCGCGACTGAACACGCGTCCCGGAAAGGCCGCGAGCTGATACAACAGCTCAAATTCGCGTTTTGGCAGGTGAATCGTCTCTTGATTGAAGGTGAGGCGATGTTCCCGGAGATTTAACGTGAGCGGCCCGGCCTTGATCAATGAGGCGGCGACTTTTTCATACCGT
This sequence comes from Exiguobacterium sp. SH5S13, assembly GCF_004337085.1. Taxonomy (NCBI): domain Bacteria; kingdom Bacillati; phylum Bacillota; class Bacilli; order Caryophanales; genus Exiguobacterium; species Exiguobacterium sp. SH5S13. The sequence continues at coordinate 15,806 of NZ_SJUS01000029.1, forward strand.
TTCGCCACGGCTTGAAGCCGGAATAATAGTTCTTCCGGAATGAACGGTTTTGTCATGTAGTCATCGGCGCCATGCTCGAACCCGCTCCGTTTGTCTTCCCATTCCCCGAGCGCCGTCAGCAAAATGACGGGGATGTCCACGAGCTCCTTCAAGCGATGACACAACTGTCGCCCGTCCATCCCGGGCAACATGATGTCGATGACGGCGGCGTCGGCCGGGTTCGATAAAAACAATTGCTCAGCCGCGTGTCCGTCCATGGCGACCGACACGTGATGTCCGGCCTGCCGCAGCGTCCCTTCAATGAGGCGCAAGATGGCCGGGTCGTCTTCTACGATCAATACGTGCATATCCCTCTTCCTTTCCATATGGCGACCACGGTGAAAACAGGTGGCTTCGGATTACCCGAGGCCACCTGTCAAGACACGGTCACGTCGCTTTCGTCAATTCGGTGTGAAGTGATCGCAGCGCCCGTAAAAAGGCGTCTTTAAAGTATTTGTCTTCTTTCACTTCGAGTGTCTCGACGGCGGCCGCGTCACCGGCGCTTGCTTTGACGAGCAGGTTGACGACCGTATTCCAGCGTTTCACATGTTCAGGTCTAGGATGGTTCAATGCTTGGGTCAGTGTGAACCAATACGGCTGGTCGCGTCGTTGTAGCGTGGCGATCATTTGTTTGGCCGTCTTCGCTTCGTCTTCGGTCGGCAGGGTGGCCGTATCGAACCAGCCGAGCAGTCCCGCGCTCATCGCCTCGAACTGGACCAACATGTCGGCGTCAATCGGTTCGCGCCCGAACTCGGAAATATTGACGAAAACGAGCCGGTCTTTGCGGTCGAGATGGGTGATCCAGCCTTTGACGGATTTAAGCTTGTCTTTTTCTTTCGACTGGGCTTTGATCGTGTACCCGTTCAATTTCCCGATATAGATGCGGAATTGCCCGCGATCGAGTTGTTTGTCGACTTTGAATTCGACATCTTGTCCGATCGTGAACGGTGAGTTTTGCTTGTTTAACGTCTCACCTTTCTTCAATTCCGGACGTCTGACGATGTAACGGAGCGCTTCCTGCTCGGTCCGGTCGTCGAGCGTCCATAAGTTATGAGGGGTAACATTTTTAAAGCGATGGCGGCGTACGAAAATGTACTGGTCGAGCGCCTCGACGGCGTCCGCGGCAGGACGTTTTCCGGACAAGTAGTCGTCTGCGATGTCGCGAAGTGTCAGCGATTCGAGCCGGTCGATATGTCCGGCGTAAGGGACGCTCCCGACGACAAACAGGGCGGTCGCGATCAATTCGCTTTCACGAGGGGTCAAAGGGCGTTTGGCCATAGTGCACTTCCTCTCTTGATTCATATCTTTAGTATAACAAAAACAGATTTCATCATGTTGTGCGAATCGAGCCGTTGGAAAATTTGTACAGGTATACAGGATTTCGGCATTTTATTCCGAATAGTTGTTAACATAGACGGATCAGTGGAGATTGAGATGAGGTGAAGAGATGAAGCTGTCGATTGAGTCTGGGGATTATGTCGTATTGATCGAAATCAATAAAGAAGTGTTGAAATGTACGTCGCTTGAACAAGCCGATTATGTGGACCGGGATCGCTATGAATTGGTCGGACGGATGAGTGAACGGCTCCCGGCTGAAGTGATCGTCCCTTCGATCATCGACTATATCCGCTTTGGAAGTGGCTATATCGGTGACAATATCGTCTGGAATAAAGAGACGGAGTCATTCTTCTGTCAACAGTTTGAAACGATTGACGGTTCGCCGCTCGGTGAAGATTTAGATGGTTTTACACCGGACCCTTACCGGACGGAGTTGGCCCGGTATTATACGTACTTGACGATCGGTAAAATTATCGATTTTGAGATGGAACATCCTGATGAGCCGGACTACTGGTAAACCGTCAGAAAAATGTCACAACCTTTTTTTAAGAAAAAAGGGAAATCCGTCGTAAAATTTGAGATAATGGGTAAATCTTAGGAAGTTTGGAATGGAGCGTAAGGCGATGAAAAAAATTCTTCTACTGACGGCTTTGACGTTACTCGTGCCTTCGACTGCCGGTGCGTCTAAGCCGGTGTTGTTAGAGAAGCATGGGTACGTTGTGACAGAGCCGCGGGTCGGGAACCAATATTACATCAAGCAGACCGGTACCGATTTAGCGTGGAACACGACCCGTGGGGCGTCAGACATTGTCGTCGCCTTGATCGATTCATCTGCAGACCGGAGCCATAAAGAGCTCTATAACGTACCACGAGTCGTCAATTCGATTAAAGGGCCATACAGTGTCGACTATCACGGCACGCACACGGCCGGAATCATGTCGGGACTGCACAATAAATTTGGGATGGCCGGTCTCGCACCGAACGTCCGCTATCATTTCTATAACGTCTTCTACGGGAAGAACTCAGAGTTCACGGATTCGTGGACGGTCGCCAAAGCCGTCGACACGGCCGTTGCCAAAGGTGCGAACATCATCAATTTGTCACTCGGGGGACAGGATTACGATAAAGTGCTCGCCGACTCGATCCGCCGGGCCCGGGCGAAAGGTGTCGTCATCGTCGCCTCGTCTGGAAATGACGGCGCGAAGACTTCTTTCCCCGCCAATATGAAAGAAGTCATCGCCGTCGGAGCGGTCGATGCGAATCGCCGTGTCGCCTCGTTCAGCAACATGGATAGCCAAGTGAAAATCGTCGCACCGGGCGTGAACATTTTATCGCTCGGCGTCAAGAACAGTTTTATCTACATGGATGGGACATCGATGGCGGCGCCGATGGTCTCGTCTGGGCTTGCGCTCGTCAAGTCGGTCAATCCGTATTTGACACCGGCTGAGATCGAGGGACTGCTTCAAAAAATGCCTCGCGTCAGCGGGAAGACGTACACCGAACTGAACACGAAGCGGTTGCTTGACGCGACGCCGCGTCCGGTCACGATCACGTCACCAGCGACGCTACGGAACCGTTATGTGACGGAGGCGAAGCTGGCTCTTTCGAACAAACCGAACTTGAAGACGTCTTATTACCTCTATCAGGGAACGCGCAAAGTGAAGACGTTGACCGCAAACAATCCGGCTTTTACCATGTTCGCCGGTGGGGACTGGCTCCCGAGCGGGCAGTACCGTCTAGCCGCGGTCGTGACGGACGGGAAATTTAAACGTTCAGCCAGTCGTTCGTTCACGTACGTGAACCCGGTCAAACCGTCCGTGGCGATCAAAGTGGCCGATGCGCAGACGTTCGAACTGACGACGACGCGCAAAGGGACCGTCACCGTGCTCGATAAAGACAATCAAGTCGTCTATGAGGCACTGCATATACCGGGAACGTTTCCGGTTCGTAAAAGTACCGCCGAAGGCCTTACCGTCCTCTTGAAACCGACCGACATCTCCGAAAAAGTCGTCTCGACGAAGTATGCCCCGGCATTACCTGTCGTCGAAGAAACGACGGACACGACTGAAGAGATATAAAAAAATGCCCGCATCTCCGACAGACGAGTCGAAAGATGCGGGCGTTTTTCATTCAATCCATTATTGGTCGATCGTGATGGCTTCACCGCTCCAGCGGATATTCGCTTCTAAGACGTTGCCGTTGTCGTCGATGTGTTCAAAACTTAGCTTCCCGTCGATGATGATTTCACATAGACCGACGCGAACGGCGTCGCTCCAAACGCGTCGCGTCTGTTTCGACGCGTCGAATAAAGGAATCGATTCAGGAAAACGTTCCTGTAAATGGGCCAAGTTATGGTGATCGAAGTGATAAGCGCGTTTAGACAATTCATTCGGTCCTTTAATGTCAAACGGCTCAAATCCTCGGACGAGTCGATTTTTACGGTAGAAGGCGAATACGCCGTTGTTCGGGTGGAGCGCTTTAATGTCATCGATCTCGATCACATAGGTCAGTCGTTGGATCCAACCTTTCTTTGCATCTTGACGCATCAAAATCCCTCCTTGTTCAATGGAACACGCCTTATTTTAGCGCTGACGCCAATGAAAATCAAGTTCGGTTTCTTAGTTGTCATATTTGGCAATATCCGCTACAATGATTAAGTGACTATGAAGTCTGGACAATCGCGGGACGCAAGTCTTGAGGAAAGTCCATGCTCGCACAGCCTGTGATGGCTGTAGTGATCGTGCTACACGAAAAGATAAGTGTAGGCAACGCAAGTTGACGGCAGAAGAAGCACCTAAGTCCTCGGATACGGTGCAAGCTTCTTGAAAGTGCCACAGTGACGGAGTCTGTTCGGAAACGTTCAGAGTGGAACGAGGTAAACCCCACGAGCGAGAAACCCAAACTATGGTAGGGGAACTTCCTGACTGGAATCGAACGGGACGGAAGGCGCCAAGCGGCGCAGATAGATGATTGTCACTCCATCGTGCCAGGGAAACCGCTACGAGCACCGGAGTACAGAACATGGCTTACAGGGCAGCATAGTCTCAACTTACATTGACAAGGAGTTCAAGCAATCTTACTTGAGCTCCTTTTTACTTGACCATTTTACGCTTAACAATTACGAATTAGGAAAGTAGGGATCATATGGCAAAACGAAAACTGATCGCAACTGCAGCGATGGGCATCGAGGCGCTCGTCGCTAAAGAAGTACGTGACCTCGGTTACACGTGTGAAATCGAGAATGGACGCGTCTACATCGACGCCGAGATGGAGGATATTCCCCGTTTGAACATTTGGCTCAGAACGGCCGACCGCGTCAAACTCGTCGTCGCCGAGTTCAAGGCGACGACGTTCACGGAACTATTCGACGGTGTCGTCGACTTGCCTTGGACAGAGCTGATGCCGTGGGACGCCCGTTTCACCGTCGACGGCCGCTCGGTCAAGTCGCAGCTGTTCTCAATCCGCGACTGCCAAAAGATCACCGAGAAAGCGATCGTCGATGCGATGCAACACGGCTACAACAAACCGGATGAATGGCTTCCGAAGACGGGCGCGTTCTATCCGATCGAAGTCGCGCTCTTGAAAGATGTGGCGACGATCACGATCGACACGTCGGGTGACGCGCTCCACCGTCGCGGCTACCGCGAGTTGCATTCGCAGGCACCGCTCAAAGAGACAATGGCCGCAGCGATGATCAAACTGACGAACTGGAAGCCGGACATGCCGTTCTATGACGTGTTCACAGGCTCTGGGACGCTCGCGATCGAGGCCGCGCTCATCGGTCGCAATATCGCACCGGGGTTAAACCGTGAATTTTGTTCGCAAGATTGGCCATGTGTACCGAAGAAAGCTTGGTACGAGGCAATCAATGAAGCGAACGAAAAAGCCGAGTGGGACAAGCCGCTCAAGATTTACGGCATCGACCTCGACCCGCGCATGGTCAAACTCGCCAAAGACAACGCCGACCTCGCCGACGTCCGTGACGCGATCACGTTCGTCCACACCGATGCGGCGGCGCTCAAGCCGACCGAGGATTACGGGATCATCATCGGCAACCCGCCTTACGGTGAGCGGTTGCAGACGGAAGACGAAATCATCGAACTGTATGAGCGGATCGGGCAGCAATATGCCAAATATCCGGGTTATAGCGTCTATATGTTGACGAGTTACGAAGACTTCGAGAAAGCCTACGGCCGCCCGGCGACGAAGCGCCGTAAGCTGTATAACGGCAACATCGAGACGCAGTACTACCAGTTCTTCGGCAAGCGTCCGCCGAGACGTGCTGTCGAGCCGACTTCAGAAGGTAAGTAAGTCGTCAGTGCACGTAGATACAAAAATAGCTTTTAGAGCGACTTCAGACCGTAGACACATGTCTATGGTCTTTTTCTGTTCGGACGACAAAAACGCTTCTTATTCTTTAGAAAACGTTAAATAGGCGCCTAGCAATGTCAGTCCGAGAAGTAAAAACAAAAACCAAGGCGAGATGTTTCCACCCCATGCAAGCGATCCTTCTTGTGTTGCTACGTAAGATGCAGCCTGTAAGACAGAATCAGCTAATTCATTCAATTGAAAGATTAACATGCCAAACAAAATTGTTTGCGTAATGATCAGCAAACCCACCAAGCGTTTCATATTTGAACCTCCTAAACTATATGTATGCCGTACTGACAGCAATAACTCCTAATAAGGCGGGGTTAAAAATTTGAAAATTTGTGTTCCATCCCGATTCACCATCATTCAAGAGAAACGTGAAACATTCGACTGCATATCATATTCAACAAAAAGAAACGCTCTTCCTTTAACTAGAAAGAGCGTCGTCACGTATACTGTTGAATCGGCGGTAAAAATAGTTGACTCACGCGGGGAGGTTACGTGTTATTCGCCGACCATTCCATCCCCGTCATTATCCCGCATATGCGGGTAGAGCCAGTGGTCGCTCGTGATCGGCATGCTGAAGCCGGCGTCTTTCGCTTCCTGGATCGTCACTTGCCCGTTCCCGTTCGCATCGACGCTTGATACGTCGCCAACCGGCTCTGCAGCAGGAGCGGGAGTAGCCTCCGGTTCTGGTTCACTTTCGGTCAATCCGAGCCCTTCGTTCACCTCGTCCGGGTTCACATTGTCGAACTTGTCGACGATGACATTGCCATTCAACGTGTATGTGTATTGATAGCTCGACGGGATTTGCGTCTCGGTATCCGGATACGTGATGATGGCCTCGAAATCGGTCGCTCCGCCCGCACTACGGATCACACTTTCCATATAAGCCTGGTCCCCGTGCCGATTGAGCGTGCTGTCTTGCGGGGTGATATTGAAGGCGTTAGAGACGCCCCCAAGCGAATCGGCGATGACATGTCCTTCATCTAACGAATGATGTTCAACGCCGGGGACTTTCGCCTCGTCCCAGTAGTAGCGTCCTGACGAGGTGACGTCCTCGCTCTCATCATCTTGTAGGATGATCTCGTCAGCTGTCACTTTCACGAGTTGCCCGTGATCGTTCGTGAACGCCCAATATTCACGGTCCCCGAAACCGACGTCGACGACAACATTCGCCTCGCGATGCCCAGACAAATCACCACCGTCGACTTCGACACGTTCATAGCCGGAGAAGCGATCGCTAGTCGGTTGTTGTTCCTCCGCTTCCGTCTCGACAGCAGGTTCTTCTTGTGAATCGGTCACTTCAACGGATTCTGCTTGAGACTCAGCCATATCGGACGATTCTTCTTGCGAATCGGTCACTTCAATCGTATCATCGATAGGAGACGTCTCTTCTTCGGTGCTACATCCGGCCAGTAGAAACATCGCCAGCGGTAAGGCTAAATAAGTAAATCGTGCTTTCATTTAAAAACTCCTTTAATCACTTGGTACATACTTGTTCATTCTAGGAATCTTTGAATGATTATACAAGGCTTAAGATTGGAAATTGTAGGATTTCTGAATATATATAACATGAACGATTTGACTAGGTGTACTTGAAGCGTTTCAATCGTTCGGTTACAGGTTATACATACGTATACATAGTGGAGAGGAGACGTCTCATGCAACTATACACGATTGAATATGCGTTTCAAGACAAGGAGCAGACGACACGAACGTGTGAAGTCGAGCTTGATCGAACGCCGGACTTGAACGATAACGAGCAACTCGCTGATCTTTATCAAATCGTATCGGACGCCATTCGTAAGCCGATCACAAGTTTTGAAATTTTAGCGGTCCATTAAATGAACCATCGACCCCGGGCCGACGCTTTGGGGTTTTATGCAGTCAATCGAAAGAGGAGTGATGTTGAAATGAAATTAGTCGTTGTTGGTTTAGGTGATGTTGCCAAGAAAGCGTATTTACCGGTCTATGCCGGGCTAGATGGGGTAGATGTTTATCTTGTCTCGCGAGATAAGGAGAAAGCGGAACAACTCGTCCGTCAATATCGATTCAGCGGTCACTTCCGAACGCTTGAGGACGTCCCGCTCGGTGAGATGAATGCGGTGTTGATCCATTCGACGACGTCAGCGCATGCCGGACAAGCCGAGTACGCCCTTCGGCAAGGCGTCCACGTCTTCATTGATAAACCGGTCACGTTCACGCTCGAGGAGACCGAACGTCTCGTCCGGCTCGCAGACGAGCACGAGGTCGAACTCGTCACCGGCTTCAACCGTCGTTTTGCGACGGCGACGGCGGCGCTCAAAGAAGTCGAGAACCCGAACCTCGTCTTGATCCAAAAGAATCGTACATATCAGCCGGCGACGCTGCGTGAGTTCATCATCGAGGACTTCGTCCACGTCGTCGACACGCTCCGTTACTTGACCGGTCTCAATCCGGTCGAGGATTTGTCTGTTCGGACGCGTTATGAAGGGGATACGCTCAAGCAGCTCCAGATCAATTTCACGGCCGGCGGCGTCGAGGCGGTCGGCATCATGAACCGGGACAACGGCTGCACCGAAGAAGTGATGGAAGTGATGTCACCGGGTCTAAAACGCGTCTCTCGAGACGTCGAGCGCGTCTACGACTTTACGCCCGACGGCATGCTCGAGCGCGCCTTGAGCCCGTGGGAGTCGAATTTGACGCGGCGCGGCTTTACGACGATGATCGACGCGTTTCTCAAACTGTTGAACGGGAAGCCGAACGGTTGTGTTCGCGCCGAGGACAGCTTGACGACCCATGCCCTTTGTGAACAAATACTAGACGCGGCAACACGGTGACGAAATCGTTTCTGGCGGGGCTAGACAGGGTAAGAACTCCCTAAAAGGAGGGGATGCGCAGTGGATGTCCGTGAATTGGTCATGCAAGCGAACGACCTGTTATGGACGTATGTGCTTATTTTTGTATTGATTGCCGGTGGGATCTACTTCACGATCCGGATGGGATTCGTGCAGTTTAGAATGTTGCCGGAAATGTTCAAGTTATTGTTCATCAAAGGGCTCAAACATGAGAAAGGGCAAGTATCCTCGTTCCAGGCGTTCGCCATCGGGACAGCGGCACGGGTCGGCACTGGAAATATCGCCGGTGTCTCGACCGCGATCGCGCTCGGTGGGCCTGGGGCCGTGTTTTGGATGTGGCTCATCGCCTTGATCGGTTCAGCCTCGGCTTTCGTCGAGAGCACGCTCGCCCAAGTGTACAAAGTGCATGACGGCAAGGCATGGCGCGGCGGACCAGCCTATTACATCGAGCGGGCGCTCGGTCAACGTTGGCTCGGGATCGTCTTTGCGATCCTCATCACGTTCGCGTTTGGCTTTGCCTTTAACTCCGTGCAAGCGAACACGATCGCGCTTTCTGTCAATAACGTCTTCGCCATCGATACGGTCTGGGTTGGTGTTATCTTGGCCGTTGCGACGGGGATCGTCATCTTCGGCGGGATCCGGTCGATCTCGACGCTGTCCGGGATCATCGTCCCGATCATGGCGGGTGGGTATATCTTGCTCGCGCTCTGGGTCGTGCTGACGAATCTCGACGTCGTTCCGGCCGTGTTCTCGGCCATCTTCTCAGAAGGTGTGCTAGGCTTCCAAGAATTGTTCGGCGGGGCCGTCGGAGCGATGGTGCTTCAAGGTATACGGCGCGGCTTGTTCTCGAACGAAGCGGGGATGGGGTCGGCGCCGAACGCCGCCGCGACCGCCGAGGTCAGCCACCCGGTGAAGCAAGGGTTGATCCAATCGCTCAGTGTCTTCGTCGATACGCTGTTCATCTGTACGGCGACCGCGATGATCGTCTTGATCTCCGGAGTTCCCGGTTCTGAAGACTTCCAAGGTATCGAGCTCGCGCAAGAGGCACTGTTGACGGAGATCGGACCGGTCGCGACGACGCTCATGACGATCGCCATCCTGCTGTTCGCCTTCAGCTCGATTTTAGCGAACTATTACTACGGAGAGACGAACATCGAGTTCATCTCGGAACGGAAAGTGTATGTTGTCATCTATCGTATCGCCGTGCTAGGGATGATCATGTTCGGCTCGGTCCGCTCGGCCGGACTCGTCTGGTCGATCGCCGACATCTTCATGGGATTGATGGCGCTCGTCAACATGTACGCCATCTTCCGTCTCAGCAAAGTCGCTAAGCTGTTGCTCGACGATTACGTCGCCCAAAAACGGTCCGGACGGGATCCGGTGTTCTCGCGCGATGACGTCGATCTGCCGGGCAAGGAACATCTCGAGGCGTGGGAATCGAAACGAGAACACATCAGTTAAGGACGAGGCAAGAATAGGCAACGACTGTCGTATTCTTGCCTTTCAAGCAACAATATTATTATTTCACATACCGCATTTATATTAAATAAATTACGAAAAGAGTAAACAGCATGATACAGACGTTTAAAGTTTTATTCAAGCGCTTTTTTGCCGAACGTTTTTTCGATCAAGCCGCGATGTTGGCTTATTATTTCATCTTGTCGACGTTTCCGTTCTTACTGTTCGTCCTCGGCATTGTTGGATGGCTCCCGTTCACGAGCGGGGACGTCATCTCGGCGCTGTCCCTCGTCATGCCGGAAGCGAGCTACCGACTGCTAGAAGGGAACATCGAGGCGATATTTGATGACTCGAGGCTGCGTCTGGCGTCGCTCAGCATTTTGCCGGCACTGTGGATTTCATCAATGGCTGTCCAGTCGCTCGTCCGATCATTGAATGATGCGTATCGCCTCATCCGGAACAAGTCGTTCTTAAGAGGGGCTCTCCAGGACATCGCCGTCACACTGGCGCTCATGTTCGTTTTGCCGTTCTCATTGGTCATCCCTGTCGTCGAGACCGCGTTGCGCGAACTGTCGACGCGGATCATCTTTGTCGACGACATCGTTGCGGGATATGCGCAAATATGGTTTTACTTCCGCTGGGTCGTCGGGACGCTCGTCATGTTTGGTGTCTTCCTGCTCGTCTACAAATGGCTGCCGAGTCATCGCGGGACGTTCCGTGACAGTTGGGCCGGAGCATCACTCGCTACTATCGGCATATTGACAGTTTCCAACGTCTTCAGCTACTATTCTCAATATGCCAACTACGAACAGTTTTACGGTCAGCTCGGTGCGTTTATTATCTTGTTGGTTTGGTTTTATTTGGCGGCTTCCATCATCCTCCTCGGAGGGCTATTGAACGCCACGCTCATTGAACAAAAAGAAATTTCCGATTGACCTGCAAATGCTTGTTATCATTCAACGATTGAGGGAATGATACCGTTAAGACACATCTTTTAATCGGAGGTGGGAAACATGGATATGCAACGGCTCGTACACAATCGTCGTTTCATCGATCAAACATTGTTTTACCTCGCCTTACAATTATGGAAGTGGGTCATGTTATTACCGGTACTCTTTTATTTGGATATCTCAATGAGTACCGCTCCATTTTCGCAATACTTGATGGTCAGCCTCCTGCTGTACGTCACGTTTCGTGTCATCCAATACGTGGTCGCCAGCCGGGCTTCCTTGATGGAGCTGTTAGAATTCGGCTATGCGGTCTTGTCGCTCGTGCTCGTCCTGTTTTTACTGATCGAGCTCTCCGCTTCTCCTGGTGCCATCGCTTTGATCGTCGGAGTGTTCTTGGTCCACCCGTCGTTGGCACTGCACCACTATCGTGACTTCACGGAACGAAAGTGGTTGAACAAGCAGTTCCAGCTGTTCAGCCCGATGCTACGGGAAGGGGAGGTCCCCGTTCACGTGCTCGTCTTGACCGAAGATGAGATCGTGATCACGGCCGAGAGCGGCAAGGAGTTCACGTATCGACATATTTACTGGGGTGGCTTCTATTTCGAAAACGTCTCATGAAGGTGGTAAGGTGATTGAATAATATAATTGTTATTGTGTTTTGGGTTGTCACGTTCGTCGCTTTTTTTAAAGGGGCTTACGACATGTGGCGCGAGTACCGTGCCACGAAACAGAAATCGGTGCTCTACTTCCTGCTCGTCTTGATCCTCACTTGGTTTTGGTTCAATCCCTACGAATTGACCGCGCTTCATCCGTTCGTCTTAATGGCGTATTATTGGAACCGAAATCGATGGATGAGAAATGCCATGCTCGCACTCGTGCTCGCCACGTTCTTACTCCAACTTTGGGTGATGGCGGGGACGATGTACTAAAGAAGTACAACCGACAAAAAACGCTCGACCCGTGAATTGGGTCGAGCGTTTTTATGTGACTTAATCTTTTCTAGCGGCAGCAAGTTCTGTTTCCATTTCACTGAACTCACGGCTGATCCGTTTTTGTTCGCGTTGGCTCGTGAACGTGCTGACGAGAACGATGGCAAGCATACTCAAGAAGAAGCCTGGCACCATCTCATAGATGACGCTCGAGAGTCCCGTGACGATCCAAAGGATGACCGTGATGGCACCGACGAGGATACCGGCGAGTGCGCCTTGGCGAGTCATCTTCGTCCAATAGAGCGACAAGAGGATCGTTGGACCGAAGGCCGAGCCGAATCCGGCCCAAGCATAACCGACGAGCGTCAAGATCGTGTTCGATGGGCTGAGCGAAATGAGTGTCGCCACGACACCAACCGTCAATACGCCGATTCGACCGGCGAGTACCATTGTTTTATCGCTTGCATCTTTGTTGAAGAACTTACGATAGAAGTCTTCAGTCAACGCCGACGACGTAACGAGCAATTGCGACGATACAGTCGACATGACGGCTGCGAGGATCGCTGCGAGCAAGAATCCGGTGATGAACGGGTGGAACAAGACGTCAGAGAAACGGATGAACACCGTCTCCGGGTCTGCTAGCGGATTGCCTTGACCACGGAAGTAGGCGATACCGACGAGGCCGGTCATGACCGCACCGATGATCGAGACGGTCATCCAGCCCATACCGATCCGGCGTGCCGCCTTCAATGATTTCACATCTCTGATCGCCATAAAACGAACGATAATGTGCGGTTGGCCAAAGTAACCGAGTCCCCAAGCGAGGAGACCGATGATCCCTAGCGTTGTCGTCCCTTTAAACAAGTCGAACAGGTCGGTGTTGATCGCTGTCGCCGTGTTGACGGCGTTCGTCATGCCACCGACGTCTGTCAAAGCGACGAACGGTACGAGTACGAGTGCGATGAACATGATGACGCCTTGGGCGAAGTCTGTCCAACTAACAGCAGTGAACCCACCGAAGAGCGTGTAAAGAATGACGACGCTGATCGTGGCGATGACACCGGTCTGATAGTTGATCCCGAACGAGCTTTCGAACAACTTCCCGCCAGACACAAGTCCAGCTGACGTATAGAACGTGAAGAAGATGATGATAACGGACGCTGATAGGATCCGTAGCCAGTTCGAGTGATCTCGGAACCGATTCTCTAAAAAGTCAGGAATCGTGATCGAGTCATTTGCCATCTCCGTGAAGACACGTAGACGGGGAGCGACTAACAAGTAGTTCAAGTAAGCTCCGATGACCAATCCAACGGCTAACCAAATCGCTGATAATCCTGTGGCATACATTGCCCCCGGAAGACCCATTAACATCCAACCACTCATATCCGAAGCTCCGGCTGACATGGCGGTAACACCCGGCCCCATTTTGCGGCCGCCTAACATATAATCTGATGAGTCGGTCGTTCGCTTATAAGCGACGTAACCGATAGTTAGCATCATCACGAGGTAAAGCGCGATGGATACCCATTCTTGCCATAACATTTGATTACCTCCTGTACGCTTTCAATGTTGTTCAACAGTTTTGGTTTGAAATGTGGGAATCCTCCCATAAAGATGACGAACCCAAACTGATAATCCGAACTTGTCACTAACCTTAACGGACCTTCAGAGTGATTGCAAACTGTCATCTTTTCATAAAAACGGCTCTAAAGCCTATTATACCAACGGATAAGCAAGGTATTTTTCATTCAAAAAGTTTAAATATTCTGACGATTAGAAATATTGAGGCAATGCCTCTGTAATCTCCCTGTAATATAAGCGGCTGTTTTGAAGACGAACACGCCACAAAAAAAGACCTGAACCGATCAGTTCAGGTCTTCGTCATATGTAACGTTCATTCAGCCTGACGTCCGAATGCGAGTTGTTCGACGAGCCGCATCGTCGGGAACGTCTGTCCGGAACGCGCCTGCATCGTCACGAGCGCGTACTGCTTGCCTTGATGCTCCATCAAGAACACCATCGTGTAGCCCGATTCGTCGGTATAGCCGGTCTTCGTCGCCTTGACGAGGTCCGAGTAGTGGATGCTGCGGTTGTTGATCGCCGACCCGAGGTGATACCACCATCGTCGCTTCATCAGTCCATCTTTGTCTTCGAACTTCGCCTCGTACTCATACGTTCCAGCGATTTCGATGAGTTCGGGATACGTCCCGAACGCATAAGTGATTTTAGCCATGTCGCGTGCCGTCGTATAGTGGTCCGGGTCCGAATAGCCGTGGGCATTTTTGAAGTTCGTGCCAGTCAAGCCTAGGACGCGGGCCCGTTCATTCATCAGTTCAACGAATTCCGCCGTCGAGCCGCTCACGTACTCCGCCAAGCTATTGGCGGCATCGTTGCCTGATTCGAGCAGTGTCGCGTAGAGCGCTTGCCGGACGGTCAGGCGGTCGCCGACGGCGAGATGGACGATGTGACTGTCCCAGGGGATGTCGAGCGTCGTCGCGTGCACTTCGACGACGGGGCGGTCCAGTTCGCCGGAGACCGCCGCTTTCTCATAGGCGAGCAATGCCGTCATCAGCTTGGTCGTACTGGCCGGGTATACACGCTCCTCCCCGTGTTTGTCCAACAAGACGACACCGTCCGTCAAATCAACGAACGTCATCGCCCCGACAAGAACCTGTTCCGGGTCGGCGGTCAAAGTGGAATCTTCTACCCATTCTTGGATCGGGATATCCGGGAAAGACGGTCCTTGTTTGACCGGTTCGGCCACCGGCGCCTTCGGATCAGATGTCACCGGTGTTTCTTGCTTGAAGCCGATGAGTGCCGGAATGATCGCGATCATTCCGACAAGCATCAATCCGACGGTCAAGCGTCTCATTATATAGGTCTGTCTACGATGTCTACGGGTACGTTTCACTTTGCAATCGCTCCTTCATAGTTTACTTTTCTACCATAATGGATGTCGGGCAATGAAATCGTCTTTAAAATCGAGAAACAGGTCAATATTTATCGAGTGATGAAACAGAAGGGAATGGGTATACACATAAGCAGACACGTTCATTCCTAAAGGAGGTATCATCATGCATCGCTATCCATTCACGAATTCATTGTGGCGACAACACGATCGCACCCTACAGTATCCACGACTCGAGAGTTCCGTTTCTTGTGACATCGTCGTCATCGGGGCGGGGATCGCCGGACTCGTCACCGCCTATGAGCTTCAGAACCGGGGCAAGCAGGTCGTCCTGCTCGAAGCGATGGAAGTCGGCCGCGGCACGACCGGGCACACGACGGCCAAATGTTCCGTCCAGCATGGCGCCATCTATTCGAAATTGATGCAGACGTTCAATGAAGAGACGGCACGTCTTTACTATGAGTTCAACGATGAGGCACTCGACTATTTGAGACGTCAAGTCGAAACCGGATTCGACATCGATTACGAACTGAAAGATTCATATCTCTATACGATCGACAGCTCGAGTCAGCTCGCCTCCGAGATCGAGGCGTATCAAAAAATCGGGTTGAATGGTGGGGATGCGACGAACGAGGTCAACGCAGTCTTTCCATTTCCGGTACAACAAGCAGCCGTCATCCGCGACCAAGCCCAGATTCATCCGGTGAAATATTTGAACGAACTGGCGCGTCGCTTTGTCGAAGCGGGCGGGAAGCTTTATGAGAAAACACGGGCGACGGAGATCAGCCAAAGCCCGCGTCCGATCGTCACGACATCGACCGGGCGCCGTGTCCAAGCCGATCAAGTCGTGGTCGCGACGCATTATCCGTTCAACGACATCCGTGGACTATACTTCTCGAAATTTGAGGTCGAACGATCCTACATCGTCGCTTGCGAGACGAACGGTCCCGTGCCGGACGGCATGTATTTGAGCGTCGATTCGCCGAGCCGCTCGTTCCGGACGTTCGATGACGGCGATCGCTCGTACGTCCTCGTCGGAGGGGAGGGGCATCTGAGCGGTCACGTGACAGAGACGCGCACGCGCTACGACCGGTTGGAGCAGTTCGCGAATGATGCGTTCCGCGCTAAAAAATCAAGTTTCCGTTGGTCGTCCCAAGACTTGATCACGTTGGACCATCTTCCTTACGTCGGTCAAATGTTCAGTCGTGAACCGGACATCTTCGTTGCTACCGGATTCGCCAAATGGGGTATGACGAACGGGATCGCATCCGGACTGTTGCTCGCCGACCTACTGACCGGTCACGAGAACCGGTTTACCGAACTGTTGGATCCGCTCCGTTCGAAGTTCAAACCGGCGGATGTCGGTCAGTTCTTGAAGACGAATTTGGACACAGCTGCCCAATTCGTCAAAGGAACGCTCGAGAAGCCGGGATCGCTCGACGACCTCCAACTCGACGAAGGTGGGGTCGTTCACGTCGATGGCAAGAAAGTCGGCGCTTATCGGGATCTCGACAACAACTGTCATCTCGTATCGACCCGTTGCACGCACATGGGTTGCGGCGTCAATTGGAACAACGCGGAGCGGTCTTGGGACTGTCCATGTCATGGATCGCGCTTTGACACGCAAGGAAACGTCCTTGAAGGTCCGGCGACGAAGCCGCTCCACTATGAGCGAAAAGTGGATGTGTCGAAAGAATAGGCATTTTTCGTCACATCGATTAAAGTAGAGAGGTAAGGAAACAACTGTCATAGGGGTGGGAATCAGATGGAAATTACAAAGCAATGGCGTGAACATTTCAAACAGTTACGTGCGTTCGATGAGGCGATCTCGCTACTATATTGGGACATGCGGACACAGATGCCGGAACAGTCGGCCCCGCTTCGTGCCGAGACGATCGGTTACTTGTCGACAGAGGCGTTCAAACGTCAGACGAGCGATTCGTTCGCGGAACTGCTCGCCGAGATGACGGCGACCGAAGAGTTGACACCGACCGAGGTCCGCTCGGTCGACGTGGCGAAGACGCAATATGAACGGAACGCCAAGATCCCTCCGGCGGAGTATCAGGCCTACGTGACACTTGTCTCTGAAGCCGAGACGGCATGGGAAAAGGCGAAAGACAAGAACGATTGGGGCACATTCGCCCCGTATTTAGAAAAAATCGTCGCGTTCCAGCGTAAGTTCGCGGAATATTTCGGATATGAGACGCACCCGTACGATGCGTTGCTCTATGATTACGAACCGGGTATGACCGTCGAACAACTCGACGAATTGTTCCAGACGCTACGGGACGAGCTCGTCCCGTTGATCCGTCAGTTGAAGTCGAGCAAGCATGAACTCGACTGGTCGATGGAGGCGGCGGTGCAAGAACAGATCTGTCACGATTGGATGCGGGTCGTCGATTATGACTTGTCCCGTGGTCGCCTCGACGCGACCGTGCATCCGTTCGAGATCACGATCAACCGCCGCGACGTGCGGATCACGACGAAGTATGATGAGTCGGACTTCCGCAACGCCCTGTTCGGGACGATGCACGAGGCGGGCCACGCGACGTACGAGCAACAGATCGACGAGGCGCTCGATGAGGTCGGACTCGGGGGAGGCGCATCGATGGGTATCCACGAGTCACAGTCGCTCTTCTTTGAAAACTTCGTCGGGCGTAGCGAAGCATTTTTACGCAGCGTCTATCCACGGCTACAAGAACGGCATCCGGCGTTTCAAGATATCGACTTCGATACGTTCTACGCGGGCGTGAACGAGGCGAAGCCATCGCTCATCCGGATCGAGGCGGATGAACTGACGTATAGCCTCCATATCATCATCCGCTACGAGCTTGAGAAGGCACTCATCCAAGGTGATTTGACCGTCGCCGAGCTGCCGAGCGCTTGGAACGAGAAATATCGAGAGTACTTAGGCGTCGAGGTGCCGAATGATGCGAAAGGTGTATTGCAAGACGTCCATTGGGCCGGAGGTTCATTCGGCTACTTCCCAAGCTATGCGCTCGGATTGATTTATGCGGCGCAGTTGACCGAGACGCTCAAATCGGAACGGTCCGACTTTGAGACGTTAGTGCATGAAGGCGAGTTCGGTCCGATCAAACAGTGGCTCGAGACGAACGTCCATCGCCACGGCAAGTCGCTCACCCCGAACGAGCTGATCAAGCAAGTGACCGGGGACGATATCTCGGTCCGTCCGCTCGTCCGCTATTTGACGAAAAAATACGTCACCGAGTAAGGAGTCTTCCGATGAAGCTATTCGCGCACCGTGGGGTGATGAACCAGTTCCCGGAGAACACGATGGCGGCGTTTCGCGCGGCGCTCGCCGCCCATGCCGACGGGATTGAAACGGACGTCCACTTGACGAAAGACGGTCGCCTCGTCTTGATTCACGATGAGACGATCGACCGGACGACAGACGGGTCGGGTCGTATTGCCGAGATGACGTTGTCCGAGCTCGGACGATACAACGCCGGTGTCTTATTCGACCTCGAGGAGCGCATCCCATCGCTAGACGACCTGTTAAAATTGGTAAAAGAAACGAACGTCTGTCTCAACCTTGAAGTGAAGACGGACATCGACCGGTACGAGGGGATCGAAGACCGACTCGTCGAGACGCTGCGAGCCCATAGATTCCCGGCCGACCGCGTCCTGTTCTCTTCCTTCAATCATGAGACGCTCTACCGGTTGAAGCGGTTAGCACCCGAGTACGAGTCTGCCGCGCTCATCGCCCAACCGCTGTTCGACTTGGCCGGTTACTTGAACAAGTTAGGGGCGACAGGCGTTCATCCAAGTGTCCGAACGATGACCGATGACGAGATCAAGCTCATTCAACAGACCGGTGTCAAGGTCCGTCCGTACACGGTCAAGACGACCGAACAGCTGAAACGGTTCGAACGGATCGATGTCGATGCGGTCTTCGTCAACGATATCGAATGGGCCCGAGCACATTTAACCCCGTAACATGTCGTTACGGGGTTTTTAAATTTATGGAAACGGGAAGGAAGACTATGTAAAGAAAACGGCAACAACCAAATGTGCCGACTGGCATATTCGAAGCACACCGTCATCTTTACGCCATTGTCCTGTTGTCTTAAGTTTAAGATGTCACCAGCTACATAGCAATCAGATGTAGCACACTATGCAGCATCGCATCAAACTTGTCGTATGCAGTCAATCGGTCAACCCAAGGAAAAAAAGGAGGAAATTTCACATGAAGAAATTGATGTCTTTACTTGGTACACTCGCTCTAGCGTTCGCGTTCATCCTGCCAGTCAGTGCAGATGGACACGAGAACGCGATGGTCCGTGTGCTCCACGCTTCGCCTGACGCCCCTGCGGTGGACGTCTATGTCAACGGTGAAGTCGCAGTCGAAGGCGCGGAGTTCAAAGCGCTTACGGATTACTTGACACTACCGGCTGGTGACTACAACGTCGAAATCAAACCAGCAGGCGACACTGAGACAGTCGTCGTCGCAGCCGACCTTTCAATCGAAGCTGGTAAATTCTACACAGCGGCAGCGATCGGTCAACTTGCAAACATCGAGATCGCAGCGATGGAAGATGACGCCAACTTTGAAGATGGCAAATCGAAAGTCCGCGTCGCTCACTTCGCACCTGACGCACCTGCAGTCGATGTAGCTCCAAAAGGTGGAGACCCACTCTTCTCTAACCTCGAGTTCAAAGCAGTCAGTGACTACGGTACACTCGATGCTGGAACGTACGATCTTGAAGTTCGCCCAGCTGGCGCGACTGACGTCGTAAAAGCGCTTGACGGCGTCGCCCTCGAAGGCGGTAAAAACTATACGGCATTCGCAATCGGCCTTCTTGAAGGGGAACCGGCTTTCGAAGTACTCCTCGCAGCTGATGGTGGAGAAATGGCCGAAGCTCCTGAGACTGGTCAAGGCGGTCTCGCTCAGACAGCTTCAATGAACTGGTTGCTAGCAGCAGCAGTACTTGGCGCAGCAGCAGCTGGCTTCTACGTCTTTCGTCGTCAGAAACAAGACGCTTAAGCTACTTTTGATCGGAACGTTCTCGTTCCTCATGGTAGCACCAGTAGCGGATGCCCCGGACGTAGATGCGAAACTTTCAACTGTCGGATTCGCAGAACCGCTCGTGTTGGCCGCTACTGAAATCGATCGTCAGTCCTTTCACACCGAGACGTTCGTTCCAGAACGACTGAAGATTCCGTCTATTGAAGTCGATACTGTCATCCAACCGGTCGGTAAAGACCGATACGACCGGATGGACACACCGGCTGAAGCAGACAAGGTCGGCTGGTATCGTTACGGGGCGAAAGCAGGAGCGAAAGGCAACGTCGTCTTATCCGGACATTTAGACGATTTACAAGGCCCGGCCATTTTCGCTAATCTTGATCAAATACGACTTGGAGAGCAGGTGACGCTCCAACGTAACAAGCAAGTGATCGAATATGAGGTCGTGTCAGTCGAACGGTACCGGGTCGAAGATGTTCCGCTCGCCTCGATTTTCGCGGCGACACAATCGGTTCGTCTTCAACTCATCACGTGTGCGGGTCCTTATGACCCAGAACATGGGTATCGAGACCGGATCGTCGTCACGGCGATTGTTAAGCAATAGCACAATTTTTCAACTCGGGATGAAAATCATCCCGAGTTTTTTGATATATTATAAACTGTCGGAAAATTGATTGAATAAATTGACGGGGGATTTAACAGAGCGTGCTAAAAAGAAAACACATCGCCAATGTAGGACTGTCCATTATTTTTTGGTTAATCAGTTATGAGAGAGTTGGAATGGCAGCGGCAGTTTCCTACTTGCGATCGGCATATATTTGACTTGGCAGTTCGTGTTAGGTCGTGACTCAGTGAAAGAGAAACGGGAACTGAGTAAGAAAATGAGAGAAATGTGTCTCCATAATGAGCAAGACTTATTTTTTGAAGAGCACCGAAGATGGAATGAAAAGATGAGGGCGCGTGAACAGGCAGCCGATCAGGCGCGGCTAGGTGAATGAATCTGATATCTAAAACAAGCAACAGGTCCCGATGATTCGGGACCTGTTGCTTGTTTTAAGTCGTATTCACTATAAAGTCTGGTTCGCCTTAGGCGTCCATGCGGTCGAGCAACTTCGAGAGAAGGACCAATTCTTCGTCTGAAAAATCGTCGAACACGTCCATCAAGTATTCGATTTTCATGTGTTCGAGCGTTTCGAACAAGACACGGCCTTCCTCTGTCGCTTGAAGTTCGACGACACGACGGTCGCGCTCGCTGCGTTCGCGCGAGATCAAGCCTTTTTTCGTCAACTCATCAGCAAGGGCCGTGATCATCGAGGCCGAGAATTGAAACTCGTTCGATAAAGCCGAGGCGATTTGTGGACTATTTTGACAGAGCGATCGGAGGATGAAGAATTCGTTACGCGTCAAGTATTGCGAAAACATCGAGCGGAGGTTCTTTTTCACTCCGCGGTAGTTCATGCGAATCCCACGCTCAGCGTCTGCGACGAGCTGGCGACGGGATGCCGTGTGTACAGGTGTTGTCATCCTCGAAAGTCCCTTCTATAAAAAATCATTATTTGCATATATTTCAGTACATAGAAACATTCTACAACAAAAACATGAAGTCTGTAAAGTTATGATGGCTCTTCTTGGATACGCAATTCTTGAATGATTTCGTCGTAATGCTTCAAGTCCGGATAAAACCGACGGAAGAAGAATTCGATTTGTTGATCATCGCCTTCCGCGAGCAGTTTGGCGAGGACAGCATAGACGACGCCCATCCCTTGACGCGGCAGCAACGAGGACGGCAGTAGCGTCGCGCATTGAACGGCTCGATTGAAGTAACGATCGAGCGTATCCCTCAAATCTTGGAACGTTCGGATCTCGGCATAATGGAACATGCGCGTCAGCTCGACGATGGTCGACAAGTCGGTCTCGAGCAGCCAGTCGCTTTGGAAGATGGCGTTATCAAGCTTCTCGACGGTGACGTCGTTGGCGATATAGTAGTTCAAGTTATCGCGGGTGATCGTGACTTTTTCCGGTGACTCGACGATCCGTTCGACCGTCTCTTGTTCGAACGTGCGCAACTGTTTGCGAATATTGACGAACTCCGAGTCCGCGATCTCGAGCAGTCCGGCGACACGGCTGAAGCTGCGCTTGATCTCCGGTGGGACCGCGTTCGGATTCTTATAACCTAAATCGTGCTCGATCTCGGCCCAGGCGTGCTGGAGGATCGAGCGGACTTGGATCTCGGCCTCTTTCTCCTCAAAACGGCGATATTCACCGAGAGCGAGCCGTTTATCGCTCAATCCGACGACGTAATGGACGGACAGGTATCCGAACTCGTTCGGGTCGAGCAACGTCGACTTGTCGATCGACTGCTCGCGGTCGATTCGAAACTCTTCTTCAAGAATATGGGCGACGGCGCGGACGTCATCATGAAAATAAGTGACGATCCGGATCCCGGCCAAATCTTGGACGTCACGCAGCGACCGGTACTGGTACGGCTTGCGGGACAGTTTCGCATATAGGCTCTCGGCTTCTTTCGCTCGGGCGACGATCGAGTGGAACTGGATCCCGGCATCGTCCAACAGTTCGCTCAGTAGCGACTTCAGCTTGGCGGCGAACGCCTCATAGTCCTCTTTCTCATTCATATAGTCGAGCATGATTGTGTTCATATCCTGTCTCGGCATCTCAATCACTCCTTGTCTCATTGTTCTTATTATATCATCAATGAAAACTTGATAGCACGGCGGTACTTCCCGGTTGATATGATACAATACGTCAGAGAAAAAGGGGAAGGGAGAATGTTATGAAAGTGTCGCATACGTTCAAATCGCCTGAGCGCGAGAAACTTGAAATCGTTTCGGGCCTGTTGCAACAGGCCGGGTACAAAGTCTCGAAGCTCAGTTCGCAACCCGAGCTGTTCCGGATAAAAGTCGGACGGGAAGGGGTGGAGACCGAAGCCGGGGAGCGACAGCGCATCCAAGGGCTCATCGACCACTTCGAAATCGAATATTGGTCTTACACGATACATTGACCTCTTGTTAATAAAACGATTCGTCCAATCGGGTTTTATGACTCACTTTTCGGGAATAGTATATTATTCGATTTTAGAAAGCGAATGTTTAGGAGGATGAAAGATGTTAGAAACGAGAATTGTGCCAGATATGACTTCGGTCGACCATGAAGTGAATGGAATGGTGTCGGGCGGATGCGTCAATGAGAGCATTTACTTATTTGCCAAAGATGAAGAATTGACGATTCGACTCGCTGCCGAAGCGGGTGTGCAGCCTTACCGCATCACCGAGAAAGGCATGTGGGAATCACTCGTGTCAAAATTCACGAAAAACTCGGATGACCGCCTAGACCAGCTCGAGAGCCTCGGGTTGACGAAGCAGATGGTCGAATCACTTGAAAGTGAGATTCAGGACGGTAAAATCGTTCTCGTTTGCTACAAAGGTTGAGTGACCATTTTAAAACGGACCTGACAAATTTGTCAGGTCCGTTTTTTTGATGTCACTTCGTATCGTAGTAGGCATCGACGATCCGGCGGAGCGACCGTTCATCCAAATCAAGCGGCTTATAGCCGGCATCGGCCAAAAGTTGCTTCGTATTTTGATCGTTGAAGACGATATTACGATTTAAATAAGGATTGAACACTTTCACCATCTCGTTGAACGTGTGCTCAACGTTGCTGAGCTTTGAGGATTGAGTCTCGGTGATCTTGAGATGCGGGAACGCGAGCGCCTGCTTCATATACTCGAGCATCGTCTCGTTCCGGGGCGGGGCATCGTTCGTCACGTTATAAATCATGTTCGGGCGGGCGTGCTCGATGGCGGCGAGCAACACGTCGGCCACGTAATCGACCGGCACGAGGTTAGACGTACCGGTCTCCGAGCCGAGCAGACGGATCGGTTCGGCCGGGGCACCTCGACGCTCGAGGCGGCGCTTGAACACCTCGAGGGCGCGCATGTAACCGTACATCGTGAACTTCGAGTCGGCTTCCCCGGTTTTCGAGTCGCCGACGATGATGGCCGGCCGGAAAATGGAGACGGCGAGGTCGTGTCGGGCCGCCCATACTTCGCGTTCGGCATGGGCCTTGCTCTCCTCATACGGATTATGGAACGGTTGGTCCGTCGCATATAGCGTCTCATCCCCTGCTTCACGAGCCCCGAGCGTGTAGGCCGTGCTGACATGGAAGAAGCGGGGGCAGTGCAACGCCTTCGTCAAAGCGAGGGCCTGTCTCGTCCCCGTCAAGTTCGTATCGAACAGCTCCTCGCGCAATTCTTCGTCGAATTTGACGAGCGCCGCCATGTGGAGCACCAAATCGAATTGATCAACGTTTGATTGGATAAACGCCTCGTCCGCTCCAAGGAGCGGAGCCGTCAAATCACCGGCGAGCACGTCAATCGAACGAAGTTCACTCTTCGTAAACATCGCCGTCACTTTCTGTGGCGTTCGGGCCAAGACGCAAAGTCGGTGTCCTCGGGCAATCAGTTCGCGGGCGAGCCGCCCTCCTAAAAATCCGGTCGCACCGGTCATAAATATATTCACAGCGTTCTTCCTCTCTGTTCAGTCTCTACCCATCATACCAAGCGTCACGAGAATGAGCCACTTCGAACTCAGATTTTTATAGCAGCATCAACGGTCTACGCGGTCCGCCACGAGTAAAACAAACGCGCGAGCGGGGCCGCGCACTTCCTTCCCGAGCAGCGTGCTCATCGATGCCGAGACGCTAAAATCGAAAGAATAGGGGTTTAACTTTTTAAAAAGTAGGTTATGACTTAAGGAGAAGCGTACGTATGGTACGTCATGACAGTGATGACCTGTCAAATAAATTAAGTGAGGTTTTTAAGAATCATGGCAAATCTATTCGGAACTGATAAGGACGGCAATAGGAAGAAGCAAGAAGAGATTGAAAAAACGGTCCAAGAGAAAGGGATTACGCAAATCCACATGTATTTCTCTGACGTGATCGGAGACTTGAAGCTGTTGACTCTTTCTGCAAAGTTGTTGCCGGAAGTTTTTGAAGGGAAGACGATGTTCGACGGCTCGTCAATCGCCGGTTTTTCTTCTATCAAAAACTCAGACCTATTCTTGAGACCGGATTTAGATCGACCACGCTACGAACAAGACGGTGACGAGAGCATCCTCGCTTTCTTCTGTGACGTCTGCACACCAGACGGCGAACGTTACGAGTTTGACCCGCGCAACGTGTTGAAAGACGCGTTAGAGCGCGCTGCCCGTGACGGTTACTCCATCTTCGTAGGGGCCGAACCAGAATTCTTCATCTTTGACGAAAACGGCGAGTTTTATGACGAGGCCGGTTACTTCTCGACACGCTCAGAAGATAAGGGCTACGAAGTACGCCAACATATCGCCAACCGCTTGAGCGAGGTCGGCTTCAACATCGAAGCGGTCCACCACGAGGTCGCACCGGCCCAACACGAGATCGGTATCAAATACGACACCGCCTTGCACACGGCGGACAACATCCAGTTTTTCAAGGAAGTCGTCCAGCTCGCGGCGCAGGAAAAAGGGGCAAAAGTATCGTTCTTGCCAAAACCGCTTCGTGACGTCAACGGATCAGGGATGCACTTGAACATCTCGGTCTGGAACAACGATAAAGATGGCAACCCGGTCGATAACGCCTTTGAAGAGCCGAAGTCTGACTACGGGCTCTCGCTCACGGCCCGCCACTTCATCGAAGGGATCTTGAAGCATGCCCGGGCGACGGCCATCTTCACGAACCCGCTCCCAGAATCATACGAGCGCCTCGTCCCAGGGTTCGAGGCACCGGTCAATATTTGTTGGAGCCCGTCGAACCGTAGCTCGATGATCCGCATCCCGGCTTCACGCGGCAGTTCGACGCGTGTCGAGGTCCGTAACCCCGACCCGAGCGCGAACCCGTACTTGGCACTGGCGGCGCTCATCTACGCCGGTCTTGAAGGGATCGAGCAGAAGATCGAGCCGTCGGCACCGAACGAGGACGACTTGTTCGAGTACTCGGCGAAACAGATCGAGAGCCAAGGTATCTCGTCGCTCCCGGCGACGTTCCATGAGTCGATCCAAGCGTTGAAGCAAGACCACTTCCACGACTACTTCAACCACGACATGATCAACCGTTACTTGTCGCTCATCCAAGTCCGTAAGTAATCCGATGGATAATAAAACGCCATTCCTCGCTGAACTGAGCCCTGTTTTTCGGACAGTTTAATAAAAAGTGCGTCGTCTTTTATGCGGCGATCAGATGGCTCCGGTATTGCTCCGGAGTCATTTTTTTTAGGTTCCATTGCTTGCGTTCACTATTGTA